>DATJKV010000353.1:0-12357 GCA_035491155.1 Magnetospirillum sp.
CCGATGCCTCGGATCGCCTCGGCCGCTCGCCGCGCTTCGATCTGCACGGCCGCGATTTGCGCCGCGATTTGCTCGGTGGCGTTCGCGCTTTGCTTCGCCAGTGTCTTGACCTCGCCCGCAACCACGGCAAACCCCTTGCCCAGCTCTCCGGCGCGAGCCGCCTCGATCGTCGCGTTCAGGGCCAGCAAGTTGGTTTGCCCCGCGATGCCGGCGATCAGTTTGGTGATCGCGCCGATGTGTTCGGCTGCGGAAACCAGCGCCTCGACGGACGAATTCGTCCGAGTCGCCTCTTCGGCGGCCTGCGAAGAGGCGGCCGCGGCAGACGACGCACGGCTGCTGATCTCCGTCACCGATGCCGACAATTCCTCGGTCGCGGCGGCAACCGCCTGGGCGTTGGAGGTCGCCCTGCTTGCCGTACTGGCGACCTCGCTATCCAGGGTATCGGCCAGTTGTGTTATGGTCCGGCGGCGTTGGGCCTCGGCCTCGGCTTGGCTGACCTCCGCGTCCTTCTGCGACTGGATGTCTATCAACGAGCCGCAAGCGCGCAACGGCTTGCCATTGGCGTCGCGCAAGACGCCGCCGATGGCGCCGAACCAGCGGTAGTATCCGTCTTTCCGCTTCAGGCGGTAACAGACGTCGTAGCCGGTCCGGCCGCTGACGTCGCCGAGACAGGCACCGAAGGCGGTAAAGGTGGCTTCCACGTCGTCGGGATGCAGGCGATCCGCCCAGGACGCGACCTTGTCCGGAAAGCCGATGATATCATCGGGCTCGAAGCCCAGCAGCCTGCGAACCTCGGCCGACCAACGCCAGGTGCTTTGGGCATGCATGGCGTCGCCGTCGTGGATCATCGCATCCCACAGGCCGATACCGGCATGCTCGTCAATCAGGCGGGCACGATCCAGTTGGACCCGTTCCGCATCGACGTCGATCAGCGATCCGCAAGCGCGGAGCGGCCTTCCCGACGGATCTCGTGCCACCCCACCGATAGCCCGGAACCAACGGTAGGCTCCATCTTTCATGCACAGCCGATAGGTCACATCGTACCCAGTCCGGCCGCTCAAATCGTTCAGACAGGCGCCGACGGCGGCAAAGGTGGCGTCCGCGTCGTCAGGGTGAAGGCGGCCAGACCAGGACGTCACCACATTCGGGAAGCCGACGCTGTCATCCTTATCGAACCCCAGCAAGCGCCGAAACTCACCAGACCAGCGCCACGAACTCTGCGGGTGCATTGCGTCTCCATTATGAAGAACTGCATCCCACAACCCAACTCCGGCGTAAGAGCTCAAAAGATCAACCCATTCATTCAGATCGCGTATTCTTTCTTCATACTTGCTTCCGAACATGAACCCACCCAATTTGTCAGCAGCCATAATAGATATCTAATCGCAGACATTTGCCAGCACTTTGCCATAAGCCTAAAACATTAACTGACAATGCGGCGCAACATCCGGGGACAATCTATCAATATTCTAGGACAATAATTCGCACGTAAAATCCGTAGCATCGGATGCCGTTATCAACGGCTCTGAATGGCGCTGCCGCGCTGCACGGCCATGGCTGGCCCCACCCTCGGCTAATCGATCGGCGCTTGGCGGACCGCACCTTTCTTTACAAGCGCAGACAACCGCTCCCGCGTGCCGGGTTCGGTCAGGCACTGGGCGAAAACGTCGAATTCTGCCTTCATGTGTGACTGGATGACGCCCTGATCCGCCTTTAGCAACGCCTTGATCCGACGCAAGGTCAGCATGGGCTTTGCCACCAATTTCTCAGCTAGTTCCTGTGCCGTGGCCCCCAAGTTCTCAATGGGAACCGTTTTGTTGACCAACCCCATCCGCAAGGCCGCAGCCTCGTCGAACGGGAATCCCAGCATCAGCAATTCCGCCGCCCGCTGATAACCAATCAAACGAGGCAGCAGGAGAGTGGAAGCGGCTTCGGGAACCAGAGAAAGATCGACGAACGGGAACTGCAACCGCGTTCCCTCGGCGGCGACGACCATGTCGCAATGCAGCAGCATGGTTGCCCCGATACCGATCGCCAATCCATGGACCGCAGCCACAATGGGCTTTTCGGCCACGGCCAACGCGGCAAGAAAGGTCGCCGCGGGATTGGTCGAAACATCGGTCATCGTGAGGAAATCGTTGAGATCGTTTCCGGCGCTGAATGCATCACGTCACCGGCCACGACGAAGACCCGAACGGCTTCGTCAGCCTCGCCCTCTTCAAGGGCATTGGTCAAATCCGCGTACATGCCATGGCTGATGGCATTCTTCTTTTCCGGCCGACTGATCCGGATTGTCCGGATGCCGTTTTCCGTAGTCACGACGATGTTCTGGCTCACAATTTCACCCATTGGTCACGGCATAGCCGCGCAGGAAGTGGCTGACGGCAGCATCTACATTGCGTGCAATTTCAGCTTCGGGGACCGCATCGCCGGTCATGATCGAACGCAAGAAACCAAAGCCAAGGACCATTACGATCAACTGCTCGGCGATTGCGGCGGAAGGCTCCACTTGAATGAGTTTTCGATCCGCCAGGTCCCGCAATGCACCTCTTAGAATGGCTGCGACATCGCTGAGAATACGATCGGCACGCTCGACATTCATTGATGTCGCCTCCTCTCCGGACAGAACCAGAAGGCGCAGGTACTGCACGTAGCGTCCGGAAAGAAGGGGTTCGAGACACCGCCCGAGAATCCCCCGTATCCCTTCGGCAGCTAGGGCTTCGTCATATGACGGAGCAGGTAAGCGACTTAATTTCATCATCCGGCATCCAGGAATTACATGTTCGGGTAATTCGGACCGCCGCCGCCTTCCGGCACGGTCCACGTAATGTTTTGCCTGGGGTCCTTGATATCGCAGGTCTTACAGTGAATGCAGTTCTGCGCGTTTATCCGCAGCTCCGGACCATCGACGATTTCGTAGACGCCGGCCGGGCAATAGCGCTGCTCGGGGGCATCGAAGAGTGCCAGATTTACTGAAATGGGAATCGACGGATCATTCAGCTTCAGGTGGGCCGGCTGATTTTCTTCGTGGTTGGTGTTGGAGATGAACACCGACGAGAGTTTGTCGAAGGTGATCTTGTCGTCGGGCTTGGGATAGGCGATCGGCCTGCACTCGGCCGCCTTCTTCAACTGCTCGTGGTCCGGCTTGTGGTGCAGGGTCCACGGTGCGCGACCGCGCAACACATAGGTGTCAAGCGCCGAATAGGCCATGGCCGCCCACAGCCCCCATTTGAACGATGGCTTGATGTTGCGAACCTTGTGCAGTTCCCGCCACACCCAGCTGTCCTTCAGATGCTTGGGATAGGCCACCGCTTCGATCGCATTGGCCGCCAATGCCTCGACCACGCTTTCGGCGGCCAGCATACCCGACTTCATGGCGGTATGAGTGCCCTTGATCTTGGGCACGTTCAGGAAGCCTGCTGTATCGCCCACCAGAACGCCGCCCGGAAAGACCAGCTTGGGGACCGACTGAAGGCCGCCGGCCGAAATGGCTCGGGCGCCATAGGCGATCCGGCGTCCACCTTCGAAGGTGGCGCGAATGGCCGGATGGGTCTTGAACCGCTGGAATTCGTCGAATGGTGACAGATGGGGATTGGAATAGCCCAGGCCGACGACGAAGCCGACCACCACCTGATTATTTTCAAGGTGGTAGCAGAAAGAACCACCATAGGTCTTGCTGTCCATGGGCCAGCCGACAGTGTGGACGATCTTGCCCTGGCTGTGCTTGGCCGGATCGACTTCCCATAATTCCTTGATGCCGATGCCGTAGGTCTGCGGGTCGCAATCGGCGCGCAGGTTGAAGCGCTCGAACAACACCTTGGTCAGCGAGCCCCGGCAACCCTCGGCGAAAATGGTCTGGCGGGCGTGCAGTTCCATGCCGGGGGTAAAATTCGCGGTGGGTTCGCCGTCCTTGCCGATCCCCATATCGCCCGTGGCGACGCCCTTGACGCTGCCGTCCGCGCTATACAGCACCTCGGCGGCCGCGAAGCCCGGATAGATCTCGACCCCCAGCTCTTCGGCCTGGGTGCCCAGCCAACGGCACAGATTGCCCAAGGAGATGATGTAGTTGCCGTGATTGTGCATCTGCGGCGGCGTCGGCAGCTTGTATGCCTTGGATTCTGTCAGAAAGTAGAAATTGTCGCCTTTGGCCTCGGTGACCAGCGGCGCCCCCTTGGCCTTCCAATCGGGGATGAGCTCGTCAAGGGCATGGGGCTCGAAAACGGCACCCGACAGGATATGGGCACCGATCTCGGAGCCTTTTTCCAGGACGCACACCGTCAATTCGGGATTGATCTGCTTGACCCGGATAGCGGCTGACAGGCCGCTTGGCCCACCGCCCACCACCACTACGTCGAATTCCATGCTCTCGCGTCCACTGGTCATCACGGCACCTGTCGAAAAAGTGAGGGAACGGGCGGCATCTGCCAGAGGTAGATCGCCCGTTCCCCCAAGTTGGCGGCCTCAGGGAACGTCCAAAAGGTGGGCCGCGATCGCGTACTCAGGAGAACAGAAGAAAAAGGAGGGAGCGGACGGAAAGGGCCCGCTCCCCCAGGTTGGCGGCCTCTTAGGGAGACGGGAGGGCCGCGGAAAGTTTCGGCAATTCGACGAACAGGTCGCCCACCAGGCCGTAATCGGCGACCTGGAAGATGGGCGCCTCGTCGTCCTTGTTGATGGCGACGATGACCTTGGAGTCCTTCATGCCGGCCAGGTGCTGGATGGCACCGGAAATGCCGACGGCGATATACAGGTCGGGAGCGACGATCTTGCCGGTCTGGCCGACCTGCAGGTCATTGGAGACGAAGCCCGCATCCACGGCGGCACGCGAGGCGCCGATGGCGGCGCCCAGCTTGTCGGCGATGGGCTCCAGCAGACGGAAGTTGTCGCCGTTCTGCATGCCGCGTCCGCCCGAGATCACCACGCGGGCGGAGGTCAGCTCGGGACGCACGGACACCGCCAGTTCCTGGCCGACGAAGCTGGCGCCAGTGACGGGCTGAACGGCTTCCACTGCCATGATTTCCGCCGCACCGCCGGTGGCCGGCGCCGCCTCAAAGGCGGTGCCGCGCACGGTGATCACCTTCAGCGCATCCTTGGATTGCACGGTGGCCAAGGCGTTGCCGGCATAAATCGGACGCACGAAGGTGTCGGGCGACACGACGGCGGTGATTTCCGAGATTTGCTGCACGTCCATCATGGCGGCAACGCAGGGCGCCACGTTCTTGCCGGTGGTGGTGGCGGGCAGAAACACCGCATTGTAGGCGCGGGCCAGCTCGGTCAAAAGCGGGGCCAACACCTCGGCGAGCGGATGCGCATAGACGGCATTGTCCGCCACCAGGACCTTATCGACACCCGCGACCTGCGCGGCGGCGGACGCCACTTCCTGGATGCCCTGTCCCACCACCAGGAGATGAACGGGTTCGGTCAACTTGATGGCGGCGGTGACGGTGTTCAGCGTGGCCGCCTTGAGGGCGCGACCATCGTGTTCGGCGAAAACCAGAGTGCTCATTTCAGATCACCTTCGCTTCATTCTTCAGCTTGTCGACCAGGGCGGCCACATCGGCCACCTTGATTCCGGCGCTGCGCTTGGGCGGCTCTTCCACCTTCAGCGTCACCAGGCGCGGCGCGATGTCGACACCGGTATCGGCCACGGGCACCACCGCCAGCGGCTTCTTCTTCGCCTTCATGATGTTGGGGAGCGAGGCATAGCGCGGCTCGTTGAGGCGCAGATCGGTGGTCACCACCGCCGGCAGGGTCAGCCCCACCGTTTCAAGGCCGCCGTCGATTTCGCGGGTCACGGTGGCCTTGCCGTCGGCAATCTCCACCTTGGAGGCGAAGGTGCCCTGCGGCCAGCCCAGCAGCGCCGCTAGCATCTGGCCGGTCTGGTTGGAATCATCGTCGATCGCCTGCTTGCCCAGCACCACCAGATCGGGCTTTTCCTGCTCGGCCAGGTGCTTGAGGATCTTGGCGACGGCCAGCGGCTGAATTTCGTCATCCGTCTGCACCAGGATGGCGCGGTCGGCGCCGATGGCCAGCGCGGTCCGCAGGGTTTCCTGCGACAGCGCGGGGCCGATGGAAACGGCCACGACCTCGGTCACCAGCCCGGCTTCCTTCAGACGCACCGCCTCCTCGACAGCGATTTCGTCGAACGGGTTGGCGGAATACTTCACGTTGGCGGTTTCGACGCCGGTGTTGTCAGCCTTGACGCGAATCTTGACGTTGTAGTCAACGACCCGCTTGACGGCCACGAGTGCCTTCATGGTTGTTCTCCAAAACCAGTCAGAAACAAATCGGGCATCAATTGCCCATGGGGATCGACCGCATAGCGGGCCAGATCGGTGATGCCCTCCCTGGCCAGCACGTCGTCGTCGGTGAAGAAGTGGCCGGTGCAGCGGCGCGACGGCTGGGTCAGGATCGCGTGGGCAGCGTCGGCGACGATCTCGGGACGGCGGCAATTTGCCGGCGTGATTGCCCCACCCAGCTTGGGCAGCGCGGCAGTGTCGATGGCCGTGCGCGGCCACAACGCATTGGCAGCGATGCCAGCCTCACGGAATTCCTCGGCCCAGCCCAGCACACACAGGCTCATGCCCATCTTGCTGATGGTGTAGGCGACATGCGGGTGATACCAGCTCCGCCCCAGCGACGGCGGCGGCGACAAAACCAGGATGTGGGGGTTGGAGGCCATGCGAAGATACGGCAGGCAAGCCTGCGTCACCGCAAAGGTGCCACGCAGATTGACCGCCATCATCAGGTCGTAGGCCTTCATCGTCGTGGAGGCGGTACCGGTCAGGCTGATGGCGCTGGCGTTGTTGACGACGATGTCGATGCCGCCGAACGCCTCGACCGCCCGCACGACGGCTTCGGTCACCGCCGCATCGTCACGCACGTCCACCGCCACGGGCAGCGCACGACCGCCCTGCGCCTCGATCTCGGCGGCAGCGGTATAGATCGTACCCGGCAGCTTGGCATGAGGCTCGACGGTCTTGGCCGCCACCACGATGTTGGCACCGTCGCGTGCGGCCCTGAGCGCAATGGCCTTGCCGATGCCCCGGCTGGCGCCGGTGACGAACAGGGTCCTGCCCTTTAGCGTTCGCATGTCAGTACTTCCTTGCTGGTCGACGGCGTGTTTTGAGCAAAAGCGACATTTTCCACGCTGTTCCATTGCGTGGCCCACTCGGGCAGCGCCGGGGGCGATCCATCGAAGCCGAGTTCGGCGAGCGCTGTGGGGGGCGGAACGATGCTGCCCCGGTCAAGAAAGGCCGCGCGGACCACCGTCAGGCAGGCCGCAGCAGCAACCGTCTCGATGCGGTGCTCGATGTAGAACCAGCGCTCGTCCCATCCCAAGATCCGGCTGGACAAGGTGAAGGACTGGAACAGCGTCAGCGGCCAGCGGAAGCGCACCATCGCCCCGCCGATCACCGCCTGCCACCGTTTGGCCGCGATGACTCGCAATAGATCGCTGCGACAGATCAGGTCGACGCGGCCCAGGTCCATCAGGGACAGATAGCGGGCATTGTTCATGTGCATGTTGAGGTCGAGATCGTGGGGCCACACCCTGAATCGCAACATCGACGTGCACAGCAAACCCTGACGGCGTGCGAAACACGCCGCTATCAGTACCGTGAGAAGGCGAAGCCAGAGGTTCATGCTCGATGCCCTTGCCCCGATCCTCCCCCGGGGTCGCCGGGGGAGGACGCGGGCGATCAGAACGCAGCTTCGTCGAAGGCCATGATGGACGCACCTCCGGCCATGATCTGCGCGAACAACGCACCGGTCTGGGGCAGCAGACGCCGCATGAAGAACCGGGCGGTGTTGACCTTGGCCGCATAGAAGGCGTCCTCACCCGCCTTGGGCAGGCTGAGCGCCGCCATGCGGGCCCACAGATAGGCCAGCGTGGTCAGGCCGAACAGGCGCAGGTACTCGGTGGCGGCGGCCCCCACTTCATCCGGATTGGCCATGCCGACACGGGCGATCTGCATGGTCGCCTTCTGCAGCAGCGCGAAAGCATCGGCCAGCGGCTGCACGAACTCCTTCATTTCCGGGGCCTCCTGGTTGGCGGCGATGAACGCCTCGACCGGATGGAAGAAGCGGCGCAGCAAACGCCCGGCATTGGCCGACAGCTTGCGGCCGACCAGATCTAGGGCCTGAACACCGTTGGTGCCTTCATAGAGCTGGGTGATGCGAGCGTCGCGCACATGCTGCTCCATGCCGTGCTCGCGGATGAAACCATGGCCGCCGAACACCTGGACGCCGAGATTGGACACCTCGAAGCCGACGTCGGTGAACAGCGCCTTGACCACCGGGGTGGTCAGGGCGACGAAATCCTCGGCCTCCTGGCGCGCCTCGGCATCGGCATGGTGCTTGGAAAGGTCCAGGCTCTTGCCGGCCCACACCGCCAGGGCGCGGCAGCCCTCGACCAGCGCCCGCTGCGTCAGCAGCATGCGGCGCACGTCGGGATGGACGATGATGGGATCGGCCGGCTTGTCCGGATGCTTGGCACCGGTCAGCGACCGGCCCTGCAGGCGTTCGCGGGCATAGGTCACGGCGCCCTGATAGGACGCTTCGGCCAGTCCCAGGCCCTGGATGCCCACCGACAGGCGCTCGGTGTTCATCATGGCGAACATGGCCTGCATGCCCTTGTGCGGCTCGCCGACCAGCCAGCCGATGGCGTCGTCGAAGTTCATCACGCAGGTGGCCGAGGCCTTGATGCCCATCTTGTGTTCGATGGAGCCACAGACCGCGCCGTTGCGCTCGCCTACCGAGCCGTCGGCCTTGGGCAGGAACTTGGGAACCAGGAACAGGCTGATGCCCTTGGTGCCCGCCGGCGCGTCGGGCAGACGGGCCAGCACCAGATGGATGATGTTCTCGGTCAGGTCCTGCTCACCGGCCGAAATGAAGATCTTGGTGCCGGTGATCTTGTAGCTGCCGTCACCCTGGGGCACGGCGCGGGTGCGCAGCAGGCCCAGGTCAGTGCCGCAATGGGGCTCGGTCAGGCACATGGTGCCGGACCAGATGCCCTCCACCATCTTCGGCAGATAGAGGTTCTTCAGCTCCTCGCTGGCGAAACCATGCAGCGACACATAGGCGCCATGGCTCAGGCCGGGATAAAGGCTGAAGGACAGGTTGGCCGAGCAGATCATCTCCTCGACCAGGGCGTTGACCGCCTTGGGCATGCCCTGGCCACCATAGGCCGGGTCGCAGGCGATCGAGGTCCAGCCGCCGTCGCGGAAGGTGTCGTACGCCTCCTTGAAGCCCTTGGGCGTGCGGACGGTGCCGTTCTCATAATGGCAACCTTCCTCGTCGCCGGTGCGGTTGAGCGGGTGCAGCACCTGCTCGCAGACCTTGGCGGCCTCTTCCAGCACCGGGTCGATGAGGTCGCGGGTGAATTCCTCGTAGCCCGGCAGGCTGGCCAGATCGTCACCGCCCATGAGCTCGAACAGAACGAAGCGCATGTCGCGCAGGGGAGCCTTGTACTCGGCCATGATGGTACTTCCTTTCGTGCGCGGGGGTTAGTTACGGAGCGGCTTGCCGGTCAGCAGCATGTGCTCGATACGGGCCAGGGTGTCGGGATGGCGCACCAGACGCATGAAGTGCTCGTGCTCCAGGGCGTACAGCCCATCCTCGTCCACCGGCGTGATGAAGTCGGCGTCACCGCCGGTCAGCACGGCGGCCACGGCGCCAGAGACGACAACGTCATGCGCCGTCGCCTTGCCGAGCCTGCGAAACCCGGCCACCGCCATGTCCAGCGCGGTCTTGCCCGAAGCACCGGCCAGGGCCAGGGGCTTGGGCGGCTCGGGCGCCACGTAGCCATCGGCCAAGGCCAACGCCTTGGCCTTGGCGTCGGCCAGCAGACGGTAACGGTTCATGGTGATGCCGTCGGCGGGACGCAGGAACAGGTTCTCCTTGGCATCTGCCGCCGACTTGGACACCGTCGCGGTGCTGATCTGCTCGAACGCCTTGCCCGCCGCCGGCATGGGCCCCTTGGGCAGCTTGCCCAGGGTGGACCAGCGGATCAGCATTTCCTTGCTGCCGCCCCAGCCGGGCAACAGACCGACACCGACCTCGACCAGGCCCATGTAAGTCTCGGCATAGGCCTGGACCGCCGCGCAGTGAAGCAGGATCTCGCAACCGCCGCCCAGCGCCATGCCGGCCGGCGCGCCCACCACCGGGAAGGGGGCGTATTTTACCGCCTTGTAGGTGGCTTGGCCGGAAGCGACCAAGTTCTCGATGTCGCTCCAGGCGGCGATGTTTGCGGCAAACAGCGCCTCGCCCAGATTGGCGCCCACCGAGAAGTTGGACCCCTCGTTGTAGATCACCAGGGCCTTGAACTCGGTGCGGACCTTGTCCAGCGACTGCCGCAGCAGATCCAGGATGGCGGGATCGAGGGAGTTCATCTTGCTGGTGAACTCGAAGCAGGCGACGCCGTCGCCAATGTCCCACAGGGCAGCGGAGCGGTTCTTCAGCACCGGCTTGCTGTTCAGCTTGATGTCTTCCAGCAGCAGCACACCTTCGGGACGGACGATGTCCCGGTATAGGCTGTCAAGGCCAAGCACCTGGCGACGGCCTTCGAAGACCCGATAGAACAAACGGCCGCTGGCTTGGCGCAGGATGGCCGGAACATCGATATTTTCCTGTTCCAGGCGGGCGATCAGCCACTCGACGCCGATCTGGTCAATCAGCTCGAACGGGCCGAACTTCCAGTTGTAGCCAAGCCGCATGGCCTCATCGATAGCCTCGATCTCGTCGGCAGCGTCACCCACCAGGGCGGTGGCATAGGCCAGCGTCCGCCCCAGAACCTGCCAGGCATAGCGGCCGTGCTTGCTGTCGTGTTCCAACAGCTTGCGCAACGAGTGGCCCGCCACGGCGACGGCCGGGACATTGGCCTTGCGGGTAGCGCGGTATTCGCCGGTGGCGAGGTCGATGGTTTCCTTGGCCTTGTTCTTCTCGCGATTGACGCGATAGAAGCCACCCTTGCCCTTGCGGCCGGTATAGCCGTCGGCAATCATCTTTTCGATCAGCGGCAACGGGCGGTTGACCGAGTGGAACATGTCCTCGGACGGCAGCGCGGCGGCCAGCGAGGCGTTGACATGCGGCATCAGGTCCAGGCCGACCAGATCCAGCAGCCCGAACACGCCGGTCTTGGGAATGCCCATGGGCTTGCCGCCGATGGCATCGGCCTCTTCCACCTCGATCTCCAGGTCGAAGGCCGCCGTGACGGACGCCTGCAGCCAGAACACACCCAGGCGATTGGCGATGAAACCGGGACGATCCTTGCAGCGCACCACCGACTTGCCCAGACACACATCGGCGAAGCGGGACACGGTCTCCAGGGCATCCGCACGCGTCTTGTCGCCGCCCACCACTTCCAGCAGACGCATGTAGCGCGGCGGATTGAAGAAGTGGGTGATGACGAAGTCGCGGGCAAACCGCTCGGACAGGCCGCCCACCAGGGTGGCGAGCGGAATGGTCGAAGTGTTGGACGACACCACCGAGCCATCCTTGCGCACCGCGTCGATCTTGGCGTAGAGCGACTGCTTGATGTCCAGGCGCTCGATCACCGCCTCGACGATCCAGTCGCAATCGGCCAACAGGTCGAGATGGTCCTCGATGTTGCCGGTGGTGACCAGCTTGGCGGCGTACTTGCTCATGAACGGAGCCGGTTCCGTCTTGAGCATCTTGGCCACCGCGCCCTCGGCGATGGCATTGCGGTTAGCATTATCCTCAGCAACGATATCGAGCAGGACGACGGGAATGCCCGCATTGGCGACATGGGCGGCGATCCCCGCCCCCATGACGCCGGCGCCGATGACGGCGACCTTCTTGATCTCGGCCATTACACGGCCTCCAGCACGGTGGCGATGCCCTGGCCGCCGCCGATGCACTGGGTGGCCAGCGCGAACTTGCCCTTCTCGCGCTTGAGCAAGGACGCCGCCTTGCCGACGATGCGGGCACCGGTGGCTCCCAGCGGATGGCCGAGAGCGATGGCGCCGCCATCGATGTTGACCTTGGCCACATCCAGGCCCAGTTCGCGGACGCAGGCGATGGACTGGCTGGCAAAGGCTTCGTTCAACTCGACCACATCCAGTTGAGCCGCCTCGATGCCGGCACGCGACAGCGCCTTGAGCGACGAGCCCACCGGGCCGATGCCCATGATTTCGGGGTCGCAGCCGCACACGGCGATGGAGCGGATGGCGGCCAGGATGTCCAGGTTGTGGCGCTTGGCGTAATCCTCGGAGCACACCAGCACGGCGGACGCGCCATCGGTCAGCGGCGACGAGGTGCCGGCGGTGACCACGCCGTTGGCGTTGAAGGCGGGCTTCAAGCCGGCCAGGCCTTCCAGCGTGGTCTCGGGGCGGATGCAGC
>DATJKV010000354.1:0-5897 GCA_035491155.1 Magnetospirillum sp.
ACCGAGTTGCACGGCCTGGAATCCGGCGCCGATGACTTCGTCGCCAAGTCCGAGGACATCGGCATCCTGCTGCTGCGTGTCCATAACCTGCTGCGCAAGTCGCGCCAGGACACCACCATGCTGGACGTG
Source organism: Magnetospirillum sp. (assembly GCA_035491155.1). Lineage (GTDB taxonomy): Bacteria > Pseudomonadota > Alphaproteobacteria > Rhodospirillales > Magnetospirillaceae > Magnetospirillum. Next base: position 130 of record DATJKV010000354.1, read on the forward strand.
GCGCGCTCGCTGTTCCGCCGCGCCCGCGTGCTGATCATTGACGACAGCCACACCTACCGTGAGTCGCTGGCCCAGGAACTGCGCGAGGAAGGCTGCGAGGTGGTGCAGGTCACCAGTGGGCCCGAGGGCCTGACGCGGCTGGCGGAAAGCGACTACGACTGCGTCATGGTGGACATGGTGATGCCCGACATGGACGGCGTTGCCGTGTGCAAGGAGCTGGCCTGCCGCCGCAACGACAGCGACGCGCCGCTGGTGGTGCTGATGCTGTCGGCCTACGAAAACAAGGAGAACGTCACCCGCGCGCTGGAGGCAGGCGCCGACGACTTCATCGGCAAGTCCACCGAAATGAGCGTGCTGCGCGCCCGCCTGCGTGCGTTGCTGCGGCGTAAATTCCTGTTGGAGCAGAACCAGCGCATCATCGAGGAATTCCGCCTGCGCGAGATGGAAACCCTGCGTGCCAAGGCGGAAAAGGAGGCGGCCGAGGCCCGCGCCGCTTTGGCCGAGGGTTTGGCGCGCGCCAATGCCGAGTTGGAAGAGGCCAACGCCAAGCTGCGCGAAACCCAGGTGCACCTGATCCAGTCGGAAAAGATGGCATCCCTGGGTCAGTTGGTGGCCGGCATTGCCCACGAGATCAACAATCCGCTTTCCTTCGCCCTGTCCAACGTCTTCACCATCCAGAACTGGCTGAGCGAAGCGCTGGCCGAGAGCGGCGACTGCCTGGCGGCTGAGGCCAAGACCAAACTGGAAAAGGCCCGTGCCCGCGTGGTGGACACTGGCCAGGGCCTGGAGCGAGTGCGCGAATTGGTGGTCAAGCTGCGCACGTTCTCGCGCCTGGACGAGGGCGAATTCAAGACCATCGACGTGGGCGAGGCTATCGACTCGGTCCTGCTGTTCCTGCGCCACAAGACCGCCGACCGCATCGAGGTGGCGCGTGAGTTCGGCCCCGACGCGGACCTGGCCTGCTATGCCGGCCAGCTCAACCAAGTGCTGATGAACATCGTCGCCAACGCGGTGGACGCCATCGACGGCAAGGGTACCATTACCGTCGGTACCGCTATGGAAGAAGGCATGTTCGTGATCTCGGTCAAGGATTCGGGCTGCGGAATCCCTAAAGAGAATGTGGAGCGCATCTTCGATCCCTTCTTCACCACCAAGCCGGTGGGGCAGGGCACCGGCTTGGGGCTGGCGATCTCGTACAAGATCGTCCAGGCCCACGGTGGTCGCATCGAGGTGAAGAGCGATGTGGGGCAGGGCACCGAGGTGCGTGTGCTGATCCCGCGCGGCCTGACGGCCTGACAGGAGGTGGGGACATGGCGTTGAGGCCCGGCAAGCTAGGTGTTCTGGTCGTCGACGACGAACCCCAGATCCTGACCGCCATCACCGATCTGCTGGAGGACGAATTCGCGGTATGGACCGCGAGCGACGGCGAGACCGCGCTCAAGATACTGGAACTCCAGGAAATGGCGGTGATCCTGTCGGACCAGCGCATGCCTGGGATGAGCGGCGCCGAGTTCCTGGGTGCCGCCCGCGAGGTTTCCGACGCCACCCGCGTGTTGGTCACCGGCTATTCCGACCTGGACGCCCTGGTCAAGGCGGTGAACCTGGGCCAGATCCACGCCTATCTGTCCAAGCCGTGGAACCCGCTGGAGCTCAAGGTGGTGGTGCGCACCGCCGCCGACCGCTGGCTGTTGGGACGCACCCTGGAGCACGAGCGCAACCTGCTGCGCGCGCTGATGGAGAACGTGCCCGACGCCATCTTCTTCAAGGACCGCACCCTGCATTTCACCCGCGTCAATCCGGTCCAGGCCGCCTTGCTGGGCGTGTCGGGTTCGAACGAGGCCGTGGGCCACATGCTGGGCGATCTTCTCGCGCCCGAGTGTGCCGCCCTGGTCGAGGAGCAGGAGCGCGACATCATCGAGCGCGGCGAGCCTGTGGTGGACCGGGTCGAGTCGGTGAGCGACCCCTCGGGCGCCACCAATTGGTACTCCATCACCAAGGTTCCCATCCGCGACCACGACCAGGTGGTTGGCCTGGTCGGCATCGCCCGCGACATCACCAAGCGCAAGCAGGCAGAGGACTATCTGCGCCGCGCCCATGATGAATTGCAGCGTGCAGTGGAGGAGCGGACCCGCTGGTTGCGGCAGGAAATCCGCCGCCGGTCCCTGGCCGAGGAACAGGCCCGCACCGCCCGCGATGTCGCCGAAGGGGCCAGCCGGGCCAAGACCATCTTCCTGGCCAACATGAGCCATGAGTTGCGCACGCCGCTCAACGCCATTATCGGCTTCACCGAACTGGCCGAAACGCTGATGAACGAGCGCGAGCTGGAGCGGTTCGGCGGCTATCTCTCGAACATCACCGAATCCGCCCACCACCTGCTGCGGGTCATCAACGACATCCTCGACGTCTCACGGATCGAGGTCGGCAAGGTGACGCTGCGTGAAGAGGACGTTGATGTCATCGAGGTGGTGCAGGCGGCGCTCCGCTTGGCCGGGCATGTGGCGGGCGCCAAGAAGCAGACTCTGGCCTTCAGCATCGCCGATAATTTTCCCCGCGTGCATGCCGACGAGCGCCTGCTGAAGCAGACCCTGCTCAACATCATCTCCAACGCCACCAAGTTCACCCCCGAGGGCGGCCACGTGGCGGTGCAGGCCACGCTTGAAGACGGCGCCATCATCATCACCGTCAAGGACGATGGCGTCGGCATCGCCCCGCAGGATATCCCGCTGGTGCTGCAACCCTTCGGTCAGGTGGAAAACACCATGGCGCCCAAGCATGAAGGCACCGGCCTGGGCCTGCCGTTGGCCAAGGGCTTCATGGAACTGCACGGCGGCATGCTGGCGTTGAAATCCGAACCCGGGAAGGGGACCAAGGTCACCTTGACGTTCCCGGCGTCGCGGACGGTCAAGAAGGCATAGAAACCCTCTCCCGCGTGGCGGGAGAGGGGAAATGTCTTGTCAGCTCACCACCACCTGATCCTTGGACCAGCGGCGCGACAGCGGGCTGGGCATGGCGCACCATTCCTCGAAGCGGCGACGCGCGTCGGCCTCGGCGATCTTGCGGTTGACGCGGCCCACATAGGTGACGCTCATCTCGGCCGGGCCTTCGGCCACCACGCCGGCGGCGGAGAAGGCGAAGCGCAGGGGATTGCTCATCGGCATGGGGGGCTCCGACGGCTTTAGTATTGACGGATCAGGCCGACCAGGCGGCCCTGCACCTTGACCCGATCAGGCGGGAAGATGCGGGTTTCGTACTTCTTGTTGGCCGGCTCCAGGGCGATGGAGGCGCCCTTGCGGCGCAGGCGCTTCAGCGTCGCCTCCTGGTCGTCCACCAGAGCGACCACGATGGTGCCGGCTTCGGCCGTGCTGCAGTTCTGGATGAGCACGGTGTCGCCGTCCAGGATGCCGGCGTCGATCATCGAGTCGCCTTCGACGGTCAGCGCATAATGTTCGCCCGAGCCCAGCAGCGCGGCGGGCACCTCGATGGTCGAGGAGTGGTCGCGCAGCGCCTCGATGGGGGTGCCGGCGGCGATCTTGCCGTACAGCGGCAGGCTGACCGCATCGGCGTTCGAGGCCACCTGGGCGGCACCCGGCATGGGGGCGAAGTTGCCCTTGATGACGGTCGGCGAGAAGCGGGACGACGGGGCGGGCAGCGCCTGGTCGATGTTCTCGGGCAGCTTGACCACTTCCAGGGCACGGGCGCGGTGGGCCAGGCGGCGGATGAAGCCGCGTTCCTCCAGCCCGGTGATCAGGCGGTGGATGCCCGACTTGGACTTGAGGTCGAGGGCGTCCTTCATCTCGTCGAACGACGGCGAGATACCGGTGGCGCGCAGGCGCTGGTCGATGAACATCAGCAGTTCGTACTGCTTGCGGGTCAGCATGTGAACGACTCCCCCGGCATGTGGAACAAACGCGAAACCAATGGTCACGTTCTATGACTGTTCCTATGCCCCGTCAAGGGGATTTAATCGCAGATTAAAGGCTATCGGGCAGCGGCAGCACGGTGACGGTATCGCCAGGCTTCGCCTCGGGCACGTGAGGTGGGCGGATGATCAGCGCGCCGGCGGCGGCAAGACCCGATACCACAGCCGAATCCTGGCGTGGATGGGGGCGGGCCGTCAGGGTGCCGGCCTCGTCGCGCCACAGTTCCGCCCGCACGTAATCCTGACGGGCGTCGTTGGCGCGCAAGGGGGCGTCAAGCACGGCGGTGGCCGTGGGCAGGCGGGGCTCCAGCCCCAGCATGGCGCGCAGCATGGGCGCCAGGAATACGTAGGCGCACACCATGGCCGAAACCGGGTTGCCGGGCAGGCCCAGCACCGGCACCGATTTCAGCATGCCGAACATCAGCGGCTTGCCGGGGCGGATGGCGATCTTCCAGAAATCCAGCTTCAAGCCGTTCTCGGCCAGCACATCCTGCACCAGGTCGTAATCGCCCACCGAGGCGCCGCCCGAGGTGACCAGCAGGTCGCAGCCGGCGGCGGCGGCCACCATGGCAGACAGGGACTCGCGGCTGTCGGCGGCAATGCCCAACTGCACCGGCTCGCCGCCCAGCACCGAGATCAGCGCCGCCAGGCCGGGCCCGTTGGACGACACCAACTGCGCGGGGCCGACCGGCTCGCCGGGCATCACCACTTCGTCGCCGGTCGATAGAACGGCGATGCGGGGCCGGCGGCGCACCGGCAGCCACGGCACGTTCATGGCCGCCGCCAGCGCGATCTGGCGCGGCCCCATGACCTGACCGGCACGCAGCATGGCTTGGCCGGGGAGGAAGTCGAGGCCACGGGTGCGGATATGCTTGCCGGGCACGGCGGCGGCGTTCAGCACCACCATGCCGCCGTCGCGGCTGGTGTCCTCCTGCATCACCACGGTGTCGGCGCCCTCGGGCATGGGAGCGCCGGTGAAGATGCGGGTGGACTGGCCGGGGCCTAGGGTGCCGGCGAAGGGGCGGCCGGCAGCGGATTCGCCGATGACGGCAAGGCGGGTGGGCTGGGTGGTGTCGGCGGCACGCACGGCATAGCCGTCCATGGCCGAAACGTCGGCGGGCGGATGGGCGACGCGGGCGCAGACGTCTTCGGCCAGGGTGCGGCCCAGGGCGGCCGGCAGGGCCACCAGTTCGGGCGCCGTGGGTTTGGCCGTGGCCAGCACCCGCTCCAGCGCCACCTCGACCGAGATCATTTCCCGGCCTCGTAAACCCCTGACTTGCCGCCGGACTTGTGCACCAAGTGGATGTCGGTGATGTGCATGGACTTATCGACCGCCTTGACCATGTCGTAGACCGTCAACGCCGCCACCGAGACGGCGGTCAGCGCTTCCATCTCGACCCCGGTGCGGCCCTTCAGCTTGCACGTGGCCTGGATGGTGACGGCGCTATGCTCGGGGTCGAGCGCCAGATCCACCTTAACGGAAGTCAAGGCCAGTGGGTGGCACAACGGAATCAGGTCTGGCGTGCGCTTGGCGCCCATGATCCCGGCCAGTTGCGCCACCTGCAGCACGTCGCCCTTCTTGACACCGCGGGACTGGATCAGCGCCATGGTCTCGGGTGCCATCACAACCTTGCCGGCGGCTACCGCCACCCGTTCCGTCTCGTCCTTGTCCGAGACGTCCACCATCACTGCGTTGCCGGCGGCGTCGAAGTGGGTGAGGTCGGCCATCAGGCCTTGTCCATGGTGGCGCCGGCCCCCACCAGCAGCACGCGGGTGGCCATTTCGATGTCGGGGCGCTTCATCAGCGATTCGCCGATCAGGAAACGCTTGGCGCCGGCGGCGACCATGC
>DATJKV010000355.1:0-2818 GCA_035491155.1 Magnetospirillum sp.
GACAGCGCATCCGCCACCCGCTCGACCAGGGTCTTGGTTTCGACGGCGGCACCCTCCATCTGGTGGGCCGCTTGATCCATGCGGCTGGAAAGAGTGGTGGCCGAGGATGCCAGAGCGTCCAACGAGGTTCGCGACTGGTCCAGCGCCGAGCGAGTGTCGCCCGCCAGCTTCTTGACCTCGCCCGCCACCACGCCGAAGCCGCGTCCCGCCTCGCCAGCCCGCTGGGCCTCGATGGTGGCGTTCAGGGCCAGCAGGCGGGTTTGCCCGGTGATCATACGCAGGGCGTCGAGTACCCGCTCGATGCCTTTGACATCCTCGGTCAGGCGGTTGAGCTCGGTGGCCACGGCGATCCGGCCCTCCTGCTGCCCCTCCAAGATGGAGGCCTGCCGAAGGATGCCGTCGTGCAATTGCTGCAAGCCCGTATCCAGGCCTTCCGCGTGGGCGAAGGCGGCGGAAACACCGTCGATCATTTGCATAGTATCGGAAGCGATGGCCAACAGGCGCACCAGCAAGTGGTTGCGGATCGAATTCATGGTGCGCAACTGGCTGGCCGACCGGGCTTCGAAATAGCCCTTGAACACCGCGTAGTAGACCGGGAAGTTGTCCACCAGCTCGTCGCAGAACCCGCCGGAATCGTCGAAGAAGAAGATGGCGGTCAGGGTCTGGTTGATGTTGATGCCCAACAGCTCGCCGAAGGTGGAGAAACCCGCCACCGGGATGCCCTCAAAGGCATCCAGCCGGCCCAACACCTTGCCGTTGTTCAGGCGGCGCAGCACGCAGTCGTTCAGCACCGCGCCCAGCGCCTTGGGCTTGCCCTGCATGAAGCGGCGGAAGTCATCGCGGGTGGTGCCGACGAAGTCGGTGGCCCCCAGGAGCAGCAGGGTGTCGCCGAACGCCACGTCGCAATAAAAGGTGGCCGAGCCGCCGGCCACGTCCAGCGCTGCTACCGACCGCACGTAGAGGTCACCGCCCACGTCCACGCCGAACGTCTTGTCGGCCAGGCACGCCTCCACCTGGTCGGGCCGGCAGCTCAATGCCTTGGCGAGCGCGGAGACAAAGGGAACGATCTCGAAGGTATCGGGATCGATGACTGAGCGCACCACACCCCGGTCGCCGTCGGCCTCGGCGACGATGAACGAGGTGCCGGTACGGCGGAAGTTCTGCGTCTTGAACAGGCCGTAGCGTTTGCTTGGCGCCATCTTGACGAAGCACAGCACCGCGTGGTCCTCGCGCACCGCCTGGCCGTCGAACAGGCGGGTGTGCTGGAAGTCGAACTTCCCACCCGCCGAGCCGCCCACCACCGGCAACGGGAAACGGCGCGAGCGGTAGATGGCCTCCATCAGGTGGTTTTCGCCACGCGACAGGCCATCCACGAAGGCCAGGATGAAGGTGTCGCGATGGTCGAGGCTAAAGGGAACGGCGATGCGCTCCAACCGGGATTCGATTTCCGTAAGCCGCTCCTCGCGATCCAGCGGCTTGGCCCCCCGGCGGATGTCGTCGTTGGGCAGCGCCACCGCGTGAATGGAGACCTGGGACAGCAGCGCGCGCGAGAAGGATTGCAATACCACCCGGTCCCATTCGCCGTCCGCGGCGCAATAGGGCGTCGCCCCGGCCTCGGCGCACAACTCGCCGGCGGAGGTGACCAGCACCACGGCGGTGCCGGCGGGCAGCGCCGCCTTCACCTTCTGCGACACCTGCGCGAAATCCACATGGGGCGATACGTATCCCACCACCAGCGCGCATCCAGCGGGGTGGGCCAGCAAATCCTGCAGGGCGGCAGCAGACAGGGCCGAAGACGACAGCGAAGCGGTGCGGATCAGCGCCTGATCGATGGAAGCGGAAGAGTCAGATGCCGAGACATTTTGCGCCGCAAAATAATTCATGCCAACACCCACAATACAAGGAGAGACACCCCAGTCAGGACGTACCTTGTATATTCGTTAGAATTGGGTCAACTGCATGAGGGCGCGCATTCGACTAAGGTCTAAGACAGGGCATCCGGGCACATTATGATAGTAAGATGGCGGGTCTAGCCGCTGGCTACACCCGCCGCCGCAATAATCCTCACATGCGGTTCACCGCGCTGGCCACGGCAGCCAGCGCCGCCATGGTCACGCTGGGGTCCTTGGCGGCGCCGTGGACGGCACCATACTTGCCATCCACCGCCACGTAGCAGGCCGCCTGCGCCTCGGAGCCCTGGCCGACCGCGTGTTCGTGGTAGTCACGCACACGCACCTTGATGCCCAGGTCCTTTTCCAGCGCATGGACGAAGGCGTCCACCGGACCGGCGCCGTTGCCGGTGATGGTGTGCTCGACGCCCTGCCAGCGCACGGCGGCGGTCAGCGCGCGGGCGCCCTTGGCGGCCGGCACGGTGGAGTAATCCACCACCTCCAGCTTTTCGGGGGCGAAGTAGGTGCGCTCGAAGAAGACGTAAATCTCCTCCGGCGACAGTTCGCGCCCCTCGCGGTCGGCCACCTGCTGTACCACGCGGGCGAATTCCGCCTGCATGGCCTTGGGCAGCTCCAGGCCGTGGTCGCGCTCCAACACATAGGCGACACCGCCCTTGCCCGACTGGCTGTTGATGCGGATCACCGCCTCGTAGGTGCGGCCCACATCAGCCGGGTCGATGGGCAGGTACGGCACCTCCCATACCTCATCATTAGCCTTCTTGCGGGCGGCGAAGCCCTTCTTGATGGCGTCCTGGTGCGAGCCCGAGAAGGCGGTGTAGACCAACTCGCCCGCATAGGGATGGCGCGGATGCACCGGCAACTGGGTGCATTCCTCGGCCACCCGGCGGACGGAATCGATGTCGGACAAA
>DATJKV010000356.1:0-2229 GCA_035491155.1 Magnetospirillum sp.
GGGCACGGCCTTGCTCATCAACGACGCCAGGCAACTTATGGTACGCCGTTCCGTCATACCGCCCCCAAAAGAAGATGGCATTCATCCTAGTCGATGGGAGTGTGCGGTCAAATTTACCAACGTATGAGGCGGGAACAACAAACCGTTCCAAAAGGCTAGGGTTTGCACATCGACCTTTGCGTGCCCGACTACCCCGTGGGCGGATTTGCGCTTGGCGGCCAGCCAAGACAAAACTGTGGCGCTGGTTTCAACGACCGGTTCTCGCCATGCAGAATCCTCCTCCGCTGTGCATTGGCCTACCCGTCCACAATGGCGGCACCTATCTCTCGGCCGCGCTGGAAAGCCTGCTGCGGCAAAGCTTTGCCGACTTCGAGGTGGTGGTGTCCGACAACGCCTCCACCGACGCCACCCCCGACATCTGCCTGGATTTCGCCCGCCGCGACCCGCGCATCGTGTACACGCGGGTGAAAACCAACATCGGCGCCGGGCCCAACTTCAACCGGGTCTTCCATTTGTGCCAGTCCCCCCGCTTCAAATGGATGGCCCATGACGATCTGCTGGCGCCCGAGGCGCTGGCGACGCTAATGGCCGCGCTGGACGACAGGCCCAACGCGGTGCTGTCCCATTCCCGCTTGGCCCTGATCGACGACGCCGCCCGGCCGCTGGAGGTGGCCGCGGACGGCAGCGTGCTCGACCATCGCGGCCGCCCCTTCCACAGGCTGGAACCAGCACACCTGGCCGAGGGCAAGCGCCCGTCCCAGCGCTTCGGCCAAGCCCTGAGACGGATGAACTGGTGTACCGCCATCTTCGGCATCATCCGCTCCGACGCGCTGGCCCGCACCCACATGCACGGAAGCTATTACGAGGCCGACCGGGTGCTGCTGGCGGAACTGGCCCTGCTTGGGCGCTTCGTCCAGGTGGACGACAAGGTGATGATCAAGCGCTGCCACGAGGGGGTCAGCGTGCTGAAGCCCTATCGCGACCAGGCGCGCATGATCAATCCGGCGGTGATCCCCGGCCCCAAGGGCCTGCGCCTCAGGCTCGGCTACCTGCGCGCATTGTCGGTGGGCGAATTGCCCTGGGGCGAGCGGCTTGCCTGCGCGGTGGTCGTGCTGCGGGTGACCGGCCGCAATCGCATCGTCCGGCGGTTTCTGGACTGGCTGCGGCGGCGCTCACCCGGAGGGGAGGCCGCCTCTCCTGATGGGCGGGATGCGTTGACCACCCATCCCGTCATTCCCATTCCTGGGAAAGGAGAACACACGCGGACCCAGCGGTGATGAACGTCAATGGCGAATACCGGGTGGCGGCGGAGCGCGAACGGGTGTGGACCGCCTTGCACGACCCCGAAACCCTGCGCGCCTGCATTCCCGGCTGCGAGGACGTGCAAGAGGTGTCGCCCCATGAATTCTCCGGCCGGGTGATGGCGCGGGTGGGCGCGGTCAGCACGGTGTTCACCGGCCGCCTGCTGGTTTCCGACGAGGACTTCCCCATGGGGTGGCAAATCAGCGCCCACGCCGAGAGTCCGTCGGCCGGCTCCGCCGACGGCACCGCTGCGGTGCGCCTGTCCTCGGTGGGCGGCGGCACCCTGGTGGCCTACCGCATCCACGTGGACCCGACGGGCCGGCTCGCCTCGGTGGGTGATCGCCTGCTGCGTGGCGTTGCCGTGCGCGTGGCCAACGACTTCTTCGCCCGGTTGGCGGAACGGCTGACGCCCCACCCCATCGAGGCCGAGCCTCAAGACCTCGCCGAACCCGGCACCGCCCCGCCCCACCGCGTGGTTCAGCCCTTGGCCCCCACGGGCGCTCCGCCGCAACCATCGGCACCGCCCGCCACCCACGTGGCCGAAGCCGGCCCCACCGGCATGTTCCGCTCGAAAGCGCAGCGGATCATCATCCTGGTAGGCTGGGTCTATTACGCCTTCGTCCTGCTGTCCATGGGACTGGCGCTGTCACGGCACTACTAGAGTTTGTCCGACTTAGGCTGAAGCCCCTTTCATTTTCGTCACCCCCGAACTCGATACGGGGGTCCATGGTGGCGAAGCCGCCTGCGGCAGCCTGGATGGCCGGGTCAAGTCCGGCCATGACGAACAAAAGGAAAGATTCGACCAAACCCAGACAGACTCTACACCCGTACCAGATGCACGGTGGTCACCGGCTTGTGGCCCAGCATCTCCTTGAGGGTGCGGCGCACGGCACGGCGCACGGCCTCTTGCGCCACACCATTGTCCAG
>DATJKV010000357.1:0-1969 GCA_035491155.1 Magnetospirillum sp.
TGAAGGAATGTGCCGACCGTTACGACATTACCGTCGAAGTGCCGGGGATGGACGACAAGGACGTCACCGTGACGGTGGCGAACGGCATGCTCACCGTTTCCGGTGAGAAGAGGGTCGAACGCACCGACGAAAGTGGCGAGATGCACCTGACCGAGCGGTCCTATGGCGCGTTCACCCGTGCCGTGCGGCTGCCGGAGAACACCGATGCCGAGGGCATCAAGGCTGATTATGCCAAGGGCGTGCTCACCATCACCGTGCCCAAGCGGCACGGCCGCGAGGGTGAGAAGAAGATTCAGGTGACCACGCACTGACCCGATCCGGGCGGCTCTCGCCCCCCTTGATCGCCGCCTGGAGTGGGGCCCCTTCCTCTCCGCGCCCCCCGCGGAGGGGGAGGGGTTGTTTTTTGGCGTGGCATTGAAAACCGGTAGGGGGCGCTCCATCCTCAAGTCCAGGGTAGTCAACCAGGACGGGGATACGTCCATGTCGGTCGAAACCATCCTCAAGTCTAAGGGCAACGCCGCCTATACCATCCGCCCGGAGCATTCGGTGTCCGACGCTGCTGCGCTGATGTCCACCAAGCGGGTGGGTGTCGCCATGGTGTGCGATGCCAAGGGGAAGCTGCAGGGCATGGTATCCGAGCGCGACATCGTTCATGGCATCACCCAGTACGGCAAGGGCCTGCTGGACATGCCGGTGCGCAACATCATGTCCTCGCCGGTGGTCACCTGCCATCCCGGCGACACGGTGAAGACCATCATGGAAATCATGACCAATCGCCGCGTCCGTCACCTGCCGGTGGTGGACGGCGTCGACATCCTGGGCATCATCTCCATCGGTGATGTGGTGAGCTACCGCCTGCGCGAGTCCGAGGCCGAGAGGGCGGTGTTGCGCGATTACGCGGTGACGCGCTAGCGCTTGACGCCGCAGGCCTTGTCGATGGCGGCCAGGGCTTCGGCGAAGCCCTTCAGCGGGATGGTGTCGGTGATCGCCGGGCCCTTGGCCGGAGTGGCCTTCACCACCACCTCCTTGCCCTTGGCCATGGCGGCGATGATCGCCTTATCGGCGCCGCTGTCCTTGGCCCAGGCCGAACCGCCCTTGGTGAAGAAGGTGTGCTTCTTGCCGCCGATCTGGATTTCGGCGTCCGAGTCCTTCTTGAAGCCGTAAGGCGCGATCAGGCTGACCTCGCCCGGGCTTTTGCTGCGGTGGGTCACCGCCATGGCGGTGCCGGCGCGATCCTTGTCATGCGGCTTGTTGGCCACCGCGCCCGCATAGCAGACCTTGGCGCCGCCCTCCACGTAGGTGTAGGCGCTCCAGGCGCCCGAGGTCAGCAGGGTCTTGGAATCCTCGGCAAAGGCGGTGATCGAGGCCAGCAGGCCGGCAGCGACGAGGACGGGCAGGGGGGCGCGCAAGGTCATGGATGTTTCCCGGGGATTTCGCAATTGCGAACGGCTTTAAACGCTTTTCGGTCGCGTCTTGTCAACAGCCCGCATCACAAATCCGGCCGCCCGCGGGGGGCGAAGCCGTAAAGGCCTTTGGTCTCGCGCTCGTATTCCAACGACCAGCGGACGTTGGGGTAGGCCAGATCGTCCCATGGGATGTCTTCCCAGGCGAACATGGCGACCTCCAGGCTTTCCGGCCCGGCGGCGAAGTCGCCGGTGACCATGCGGGCCCGGTAGATCATGTGGACCTGGCTGATCTCGGGGATGGAATAGACCGCCAGCAGGCCGTCGATGACGGCGTGGGCCCGCGCCTCCTCCCACACCTCGCGCAGAGCGCCCTGCTCGGTGGTCTCGTGCAGTTCCATATAGCCCACCGGCATGGTCCAGTAGCCCAGCCGGGGCTCGATGCCGCGCCGGCACAGCAGGTACTTGTCGTCCCACGTGCACACGGCGCCGACGATGACCTTGGGGTTCTCGTAGTACACGAAGCCGCAATCGCCGCAGACCAGCCGTTCGCGGTCGTCGCCGTC
>DATJKV010000358.1:0-6658 GCA_035491155.1 Magnetospirillum sp.
CGCACCGCACGCAGGCCGACAGGAACTCGTCCTCGGGCAAGGCTCCCGGCGGGCGCAGGGCGACTGCCTTGGCCCGCTTGTGGGCCGGCAGGGCCAGCAGCAACGCTGCCAACCCCGCCCCACAAGCGGCGCGCACGGCACCCGTCAGGACGGCCCGCCGGTCCATGGTCTTAGGCCTTCTCCACCTTGACCGCACACTTCTTGTAGTCCGTCTCCTTCGAGATCGGGCAGGTGGCGTCGAGGGTGAGCTTGTTGACCAGGATGGACTCGTCGAAGAACGGCACGAAGATCAGACCCTCGGGCGGCCGATTGCGGCCACGGGTGTCGAGACGGGTCTGGATTTCACCGCGCCGGCTCTTGATCTTCACGATATCGCCGTTGCGCAGGTTGCGCTTCTTGGCGTCGTTGGGATGCATGTAGCACAGCGCCGCCGGCACCGCCTTGAACAGTTCGGGCACACGACGGGTCATGGAGCCCGAGTGCCAGTGTTCCAGCACGCGGCCGGTGCACAGCCACATGTCGAACTCGGCATCGGGCTTCTCCGGCGGATCCTGATACGGCAGGGCGATGATCCAGGCCTTGCCGTCGGGCTTGCCGTAGAACTTCACGCCCTCGCCCTGCTTGACGTAGGGGTCGTAGCCCTCGCGGTAGCGCCACAGGGTCTCCTTGCCGTCCACCACGGGCCAGCGCAGGCCGCGGGCCTTGTGGTACATGTCGAAGGGCGCCAGGTCGTGGCCATGGCCACGGCCGAACGAGGCGTATTCCTCGAACAGGCCCTTCTGCACATAGAAGCCGAAGGCCTTGCTCTCGTCATTCTCGAAGCCGGGGGTCTGGTCCGACAGCGGGAACTTGTTGACCTGGCCGTTGGCATACAGGGCGTCGAACATGGTCTTGCCCTTGAGGTGCGGCGCCTTGTCCAGCAGCTCGGCCGGCCAGACCTCCTCCATCTTGAAGCGCTTGGAGAATTCCATCAGCTGCCACAGGTCCGACTTGGCCTCGCCCGGAGCCTTCACCTGCTGGCGCCAGAACTGGGTACGACGCTCGGCATTGCCGTAGGCGCCCTCCTTCTCCATCCACATGGCGGTGGGCAGGATCAGGTCGGCCGACAGGGCGGTGACGGTGGGATAAGGGTCGGACACCACGATGAAGGCCTCCGGGTTGCGATAACCCGGATAGGTCTCCTCGTTCATGTTGGCACCGGTCTGCATGTTGTTGGTGCACATGACCCAGTAGGCGTTGAGCTTGCCGTCCTTGAGCATGCGGTTCTGCAGGACCGCGTGGTAACCGATCTTGGGATTGACGGTGCCCTCGGGCACCTTCCACAGCTCCTCCGCATGCTTGCGGTGGGCGTCCACGGTCACCAGCATGTCGGCCGGCAGGCGATGGGCGAAGGTGCCCACCTCGCGGGCGGTGCCGCAGGCCGAGGGCTGGCCGGTCAGCGAGAACGGACCGCAGCCGGGCTTGGAAATCTTCCCCACCAGCAGGTGCACGTTGTAGATCATGTTGTTGACCCACGTGCCGCGCGTATGCTGGTTGAAGCCCATGGTCCAGAACGAGATGACGTTCACCTTGGGATCGGCGTACAGCTTGGCCAGCGCGATCAGCTTGTCTTCCGGCACGCCCGACAGCTTGGCAACCTTCTCGGCGGTGTACTCGGCGACGAAGGCCTTGAACTCATCGAAGCTGAAATTGTCGACCTTGTTGGGGTCGCCCTTGCCCTCGCCGTAACCGTTATTGCCGGCTTCCTTTTCCAGCGGATGGTTGGGGCGCAGACCAAAGCCAATGTCGGTGACGCCCTTCTTGAAGTTCACCGACTTGGCGATGAAGTCCTTATCGACGGCGTTGTTCTGGATGATGTAGTTGCAGATGAAGTTCAGGATCGCCAGGTCGGTCTGCGGCGTGAACACCATGGGGATGTCGGCCAGGTCGAACGACTTGTGCTCGTAGGTGGACAGCACGGCCACCTTGGCGCCCTCGTGGGTCAGGCGACGGTCGGTGATGCGCGACCACAGGATCGGATGCATCTCCGCCATGTTCGAGCCCCACAGCACGAAGGCGTCGGTCTGCTCGATGTCGTCATAGCAGCCCATGGGCTCGTCCATGCCGAACGTGCGCATGAAACCGGTCACCGCCGAGGCCATGCAATGGCGGGCGTTGGGGTCGAGGTTGTTGGAGCGGAAGCCGGCCTTCATCAGCTTGGCGGCGGCATAGCCTTCCCAGATGGTCCACTGGCCCGAGCCGAACATGCCGATGCGGGTGAGGCCGTCGGCCTTCTTCAGCTGTTCCTTCCACTTCTCGGCCATGATGTCGAAGGCCTGGTCCCACGAGATCGGCGTGAACTCGCCGTTCTTGTCGAACTTGCCGTTCTTCATGCGCAGCAGCGGCTTGGTCAGGCGGTCCTGGCCGTACATGATCTTGGACAGGAAATAGCCCTTGATGCAGTTCAGGCCGCGGTTGACCGGCGCGTCGGGATCGCCCTGGGTGGCCACCACGCGACCGTCCTGGACGCCCACCAGCACGCCGCAGCCAGTGCCGCAGAAGCGGCAGACGCCCTTGTCCCAGCGGATGGCGCCGGGCTTGACCGTCTGGGCCACGGCCGGCACAGCCATGCCTGCGGCCGCCGCGGTAGCGGCGACGGCCTGGGCCTTGATGAAATCGCGACGGGTCAAGCTCATGGAACGATCTCCCCTTCAAGCTCGGAGTCGAAATGGTGGTAGACCAGGGCGACCGAGAGCACGCCCTGGACCGTGTTGAATTGATCGATGGTGGCGCCGGCCCACGTCCCCCCGGCATCCTCGACGGTGACGATCAGCTTGCCGTCATCGCCAATGGCGTGAATTTCCACGCCCGGCAGCTCTTCCAGCCGCTTGGCGATGTCATGGCGGCGTTCGGGGCGCACATGCACCAGCACGCCACAGACATTCTCAAGCTGCGGATGAGCCCGTTCCCGCTCGCGGGCGACGAAGCCGTTGACGCGCATAATGCTGACCTCCCTGTCCGTTGGGAGGAGCTTGCGCCCCCTCAAGGTGGGGGTACTTGATTTTGATCAAAAGGACCCAAAGGACTTGTGGCTTTTCGTCAGTCCTCGACGGCCACGTCCCGGGCCGGGCAAGCCCCGGAATCCAAGCCCCAGAAGGGCAGCGGCGGCACCGCGCGCTGCGAACGGGCGATCACCTTGAAACTGCCGTCGGAATTGACTATTGCCAATTTCGGCCACAGGCGGGGGTGCAGGGTCTCCGTCTCCACCACAACCCTGCCCTGCGGCAGCAGCAACTCACGGCCACGGGCGGCTTCGCGCACCAGGACGGGATGCAGGGTCAGGCTGCCGAGGTTGGCAACCGCGTAACCGAACAGGTGGATCAGGCCCCACAGCGCCTCGCCTTGCGCGGTAGGGACGGTGCCGGGCTCCAGATATCGGCGTAGCGCGGCCAGGAAGCGGTCGTTGCCCAGCGTGCGCCAGGCGGCGTAATAAGGCTGGCAGGACACATGGCCGGCGGCCAACGAACCGGCGGCGCGGGCCTCCAGTTCGGTCATGGCGGGGGCCAGGATGGGCTGCGACGCCGGGTCCAACCGCAACTCACCATAAGCGGCAAGGAACCCCGCCAGCTCAGCCCCTTCCAAGGTGCACAACACCACGTCCACACGCTCGCGCTTCAACTTGCGCAGCCAAGCGACGCGCATGCCCGGCTCGGCCTTGCCCACCAGTTCGGCGCCCATGCGGCCCAGGGCCCACTTGCCCACCCGCGCCAGCCCGCTTCCATAAGCCCCCTCACCAGCCACCAGCAGGAAGCGGTTGCCCACCTCGCGCGCCAGGAAAGGCAGCGCCTGGGTCAGGCTTTGGTGCGGGGTCGGGCCGAAATGCAGCAGCGCCGGCGAGCACTCGCCACCCTCGTAGCCCTGGGGGTCCCACAACGCGCCGTCCACCGCCTCCAGGAAGGTGCCGACATCGCGGCGCAGCTCGTGCGGGCACGGCCCCATCAGGGCGGCTGGACGCCCCTCGCCCACCCCATGGCGGCGTACCAGAGCGTCGAAGCGGCGCGGATCGGACTGCCAATCCTCCACCTGCAGGGCGACCCGACGGGCACCGCGCGGCAGCGCCCGATTGACCGACTCGGCCGCCGCCAGCGCCACACCACGCAGCATGCGGCCCAGCGGCGCCCGCTCGCCGGTAAGCGGCAGCAGCAGCACCGCCCGGGCCTCGGCGGCGGGATGGTGCTGCCCGGACGGCAGGAGGGAGGCGGCGGCGGAGAACAGGAAGGCGCGGCGGTCCATGGCCGCAGGGTAGCGGCGGCGGGGGGACATGGTTCAATCACGCCGAAGTCGGGTGCCCTACCCCTTCCTACCGGCTGGCAAGCGGCGGGGTTGAATTGGCTGGCGTCTGTTCGGTCTTGGATGAAAGGCCCATCTTATCGTCATGGCCGGGCTTGACCCGATCATAAATACGCGCTTCCGCCCGGATCAGACCTAGCCGTGACGGAGCACGCCTTCGGCCAGCATGCGCTCGAACTGAGCGGCGGGAACCGGCCTGGAATAGTAAAAACCCTGCACGGTATCGCAGCCGTTGCTGCGCAAGAAATTGACGTGGTCCACCACCTCGGCGCCCTCGGCCACCACCTCCAGGTTCAGGCCGCGGGACAGGCCGATGATGGCGCGGGCGATCTCGGCGGTCTTGGGGTTGGTGTCCACGTCGGCGATGAAGGCGCGGTCGATCTTCAGGGTGGTGATGGGAAAACGGCCCAGATAGCTGAGCGACGAATAGCCGGTGCCGAAATCGTCGATGGACAGGCCCAGGCCCAGCTCGCGCAGCGCATTCATCTTCTGCACGGCGGCCTCGACGTCGTTCATCAGCATGCTTTCGGTGATTTCCAGCTCCAGCCAGCGCGGGTCCAGCCGGGTGGCGCGAAGAATCTCCACCACGGTGTCGATGAAGGTGCGCGAGCGGAACTGACGGGGCGAGACGTTGACCGACACCTTGATGGGGGACAGGCCACTCTCCTGCCAGCCCTTGTTCTGCTCGCACGAGCGGCGCAGCACCCAGGCGCCGATGGGCTCGATCAGGCCGGTTTCCTCGGCCACCGGGATGAAGTCGGCGGGCGACACCATGCCCTTGTCCGGGTCCATCCAGCGCACCAGCGCCTCGGCGCCGACGATGCGGTCGTCCTGCGCCTGGACCTTGGGCTGGTAGAACACCTCGAATTCCTGATTGGCCAGCGCCCGGCGCAGGCGCGCCTCCAGGTCCAGACGGTGCCGGGCCTTGCGGTTCATGTCGGTGGAGAAGAACTGATACTGGTTGCGCCCCGACACCTTGGCGTGATGCAGCGCATTTTCCGCCTGCTTGACCAGGGCTTGGCCGCTGGCGGCGTCCTGCGGATAGATGGCGATGCCGATGGAAAAGGTGACCACCACCTCCTGCCCATCGATGGCAAACGGTTCGCGCACCGATTTCAGCATCTTCTCGGCGACGATGACGCTGTCGTCGGTGTCGGCGATGGTCATCACCAGGGCGAAGCGGTCGCCGTCCAGGCGCACCGCCGTGTCGGTCTCGCGGATGCAGTGGCGCAGGCGCCGGGCCACCTCGATCAGCAGGCGGTCGCCGGCGCCGTGGCCCAGCGCGTCGTTGACCAGGGTGAAGCGGTCGAGCCCCATGAGCAACAGCGCCACCGAACCGCCCGAGCGGTTGACCTGCAACACCGCCTGCTCCACGCGGTCGGCAAAGATATCGCGGTTGGGCAGGCCGGTCAGTTCGTCATGGCCGAAACGCCGCGAATCCTCCTCGGAGGCCTGGCGCAGCAATCCCAGGAAATGGGTGGGGAAATCGCCATCGCCGTTGACCGCACTGACGGTGACGTCGAACAATCGATCGGCGCCGTCGGCGCAACGAATGGTGCCGTGCCAGCGACCGCCGTCATTGACCGAGAGGGCGAGAAGCAGGGTATCGCGGGCCTTGGCCGCATCCTCGCCGATTCCATGCAGAACGTTATCGGCGACATGGCCGGTCAGGGTCTCGAACGCCTTGTTCAGCCGCATCAGCCGGCGCTCGCCATCAGCCAGCACCACCGCGTCCCGGATGTTTTCCAGGATAACCTCGAGGACGGCCCTGTTTTCGCTCATGAAACCCCCTGCCAATGCGGTATTTATCCCCAGCGTTGCCGGAAAGCGCAATCTTCTTGTTGCGCACAATCCGTGCCTGCCGCCCCCCTTGAGGGCAGGGGCAGGCCGTGCCATGGTTTGTCCATGGAAAACATCCTCTACGGCGCACTGCCGCTGGACCGCGCCCACTCCATCCGCCACGACGCCAAAGCCCTGGAGGCGCTGCGCCGCTCGCCCGACAAGCTGGTCGTGCCCAATTGGCGCGAATTGTCGCTGGTGGCCGGCGAAGAAGCCGCCGTCTTGGCGGAAGGGACCCAGGCCGCCGAGTTGCTGGACCTGGCCTCCGAGGTGGTGCTGCTGGGCCTGACCGGCTCGGGCGCGCCGGTGTTCGCCGCCGACCTGTCCAAATCCGAGCCCGAGGCCGATGGCGGCGGGCCCGCCCTGGGACTGGGTGGCGCCTGGACGGGCCTGCGCGCGGTGGGCGCCCTGCTTCCGGCCGGCGACGCCGCCCTGCTGGGCTACGCCCGGGCCATGATGATCTGGCACCACCGCTCGCGCTTTTGCGGCT
>DATJKV010000359.1:0-4953 GCA_035491155.1 Magnetospirillum sp.
CAACATGCCCAAGCCGGTGGTGAGCGTCACCGCCCAGGCCGCGGTGGCGGAGAGCTGGCGGCAGACGGTGCCGGCGGTGGGCACCCTTCAGGCCGTCAACGGAGTTAACATTGCCTCGTCGGTCTCCGGCCTGGTCAAGGAAATCTCCTTCCAGTCGGGCCAGGGCATCAAGAAGGGCCAGTTGCTGGTGCGGCTGGATACCGACGTGGAGCAGAGCGACCTGCGCTCGGCCATGGCGGACGCCGACCTGGCCCGCATCTCGGCCAACCGCCAGCGCACCCTGGTGCGCAGCGACACCGTCGCCCAGGCGGCGGTGGACAAGGCCGAGGCCGAGCTGAAGGTGAAGGAAGCCAAGGTCGCCGGCATCCGCGCCACCATCGACAAGAAGGCGGTGTTCGCCCCCTTCGACGGCGCGCTGGGCGTACGCAAGGTCGATTTGGGCCAGTACGTACAGCCGGGTCAGGCCATCGTCAACCTGCAGGACCTTTCGGTCATGCTGGCGGATTTCACCGTGTCGCAGAAGGACTTGGCGGCGGTGCAGGTGGGCTCGCCCATCATCATGACCACCGACGCCTGGCCCGGCCGGGTGTTCGAAGGCACCATCGCCGCCCTGGAGCCCAAGGTGGACGAGAAGACCGGCATGCTGGCGGCGCAAGGGCGCTTCGCCAACGCCGATGGCGCCCTGCGGCCCGGCATGTTCGCCCACATCGAGGTTGCCCGCCCGCTTATCTCCGAGGTGGTGACGGTGCCGGTATCGGCGGTGTCCTACAACCTCCACGGCGACAGCGTCTTCCTGGTCAAGGAGGCCGAGGGAGGCAAGCAGGCGGTGCGCACCTTCGTCATGCTGGGCGAGCGCAAGGACGGCAAGGTGGCGGTGCTGAAGGGCATCAATGCCGGCGACCTGGTGGTGACTTCGGGCCAGGTGAAGCTGGACACCGGGTCCAAGGTGGACGTGCGCGAGGACAATCCGCTCGCGCGTTCGGCCAAGGCCGAGTAACGGGAGAAGCCCTGATGTTCGACATTTTCATCAAGCGCCCGGTGCTCGCCAGCGTGGTCAGCCTGCTGATCCTGTTCATTGGCCTGCGCGCCTTCATGATGCTGCCGGTGCGGCAGTATCCTGAAATGAAGAACACGGTGATCACCATCACCACGACCTTCCCGGGCGCCGATGCGGACCTGATCCAAGGCTTCATCACCCAGCCCATCCAGAAGGCGGTGGCCACGGCGGCGGGCCTGGACTACCTGACCTCACGCTCGCTCCAGGGCATGAGCGAGATCAAGGCGCACGTGCGGCTGAATGAAAGCCCCGAAGCGGCCATGACCGAGGTGATGAGCAAGATCAACGAGGTGCGCAGCGTGCTGCCGCGCGGCATCAACGATCCCGTCATCAAGAAGGAAACCGGCAATTCCTTCGCCGACGCCTATCTGGCGTTTTCCTCCGACCGCATGAGCCAGCAGCAGATCACCGACTACGTCACCCGCGTCGTCCAGCCCAAGCTGTCGGCGGTGCCCGGCGTGGCCAACCCGGAACTGTTCGGCGGTCAGAAATTCTCCATGCGCGTCTGGCTCGACCCCGAGAAGCTGGCCCAGTACGGCCTAAGCGCCGACCAGGTGCGCAACGCGCTGACCAGCAACAACTTCAGCTCGGCAGCCGGCTCCACCAAGGGCTCGTTCGACGTGGTCACCAACCAGGCGGACACCGACCTGAAGAGCGTCGAAGAGTTCAAGCAGTTGGTGGTCAAGAACGTCGGCACCCAGCTGATTCGCCTGGGCGACGTGGCCGAGGTCGGCCTGGGGGCCGAAAATGATGACATGAGCGTGTTCGCCAGCGGCGACCGCGCCATCTTCGTCGGCATCTACACCACCCCCGAGGCCAACCCGCTGGAGGTCATCCGCGAGGTGCGCGAAAGCGCCCTGCCCGCCATCCAGGCCCAGCTGCCGCCGGGCCTGACCGCCAAGGTGGCCTACGACTCGACCATCTTCATCGACGAGTCCATCCGCGAGGTGATCAAGACCATCCTGGAAGCGGCCGTCATCGTCATGGTTGTCATCTACCTGTTCATGGGCTCGATCCGCTCGGTGGCCATCCCGGTGATCACCGTGCCGCTGTCCCTGATCGGCGTCGGCCTGTTCCTGCTCGCCTTAGGATTTTCCATCAACCTGTTGACTTTGCTGGCAATGGTGCTGGCCATTGGCCTGGTGGTAGACGACGCCATCGTGGTGGTGGAGAACGTCCATCGCCACATCGAGGAGGGCTTGAGCCCGTTCCAGGCGGCCATCGTCGGCACGCGTGAGATCGCCGGACCGGTCATCTCCATGACCATCACCCTGGCCGCCGTCTATGCCCCCATCGCCTTTATGGGCGGCCTGACCGGCTCGCTGTTCAAGGAATTCGCCCTCACCCTGGCCGGCTCGGTGGTCATCTCGGGCATCATCGCGCTGACCCTGTCGCCCATGATGTCGTCGCTGATCCTCAAGCACGACACCGACCGCAAGGGCCTGTCAGCCCGTATTGACAGCACCTTCGACCGCGTGCGCACCACCTACGAGCGCTGGCTGGGCGCCTCGCTGGCGGACCGGCCCACCACCCTGATGTTCGCCGCCATCGTGCTGATCAGCCTGCCCTTCCTGTTCAAGGCGGTGCCCACCGAACTGGCGCCGGAAGAGGACCAGGGTGTGGTGTTCACCGCCTTCAACGGCCCCGCCTCGGCCAACACCGACTTCATGGAGGTGTTCAGCCACGAGATCGACCAGAAGCTGCGCGGCGGCTTCCCTGAGATCGCGGACACCTTCCTGATCAACGGCGTCGGCGCCATGAGCAACGGCTTCGGCGGCGCCGTGCTGAAGCCCTGGGATGCGCGCGAGCGCAAGGCCAAGGCGCTGACGGCGGCGTTCCAGCAGACGCTGAACTCGGTCTCGGGCGTCAAGGCCTCGGCCTTCCCGCCGCCGGCCCTGCCGGGCGTGGACGGCCTGCCCGTCCAGTTCGTCTTCTCGGCCATCGCCGATTACCGCGAGCTTCAGGAAGTGCAGGCCGAGCTGATGAAGCGGGCTATGGGCTCGGGCATGTTCGCCTTCATCGACGCCGATCTGAAGTTCGAAAGCCCGCAGACCAAGCTGGATATCGACCGCGACAAGGCCGCCGCCTACGGCATCACCATGCAGCAGATCGGCGAAGCGCTGGCTACCATGACCGGCGGCAACTACGTCAACCTCGTCAACCTGCAGGGCCGCTCGTATCAGGTGATCCCGCAGGTGCCGCGCAATTTCCGCCTGGATCCGGCGCAGCTGGGGCGCTTCCACGTGCGTGCCGCCGACGGCTCGGCCATCCCGCTGTCGTCGCTGGTCTCCCTGGGCCACGCCATCCAGCCGGTTTCGCTGAACCAGTTCAACCAGCTCAACGCGGTGACCATCCAGGCCTTCCCCATGCCGGGCGTCACCCTGGGCCAGGCGCTGTCGTTCCTGGAAAGCACGGCGAAGCAGGTGCTGCCCCAGGGCTATGCCATCGACTATGCCGGCCAGTCGCGCCAGTACATGCAGGAAGGCGACGCGCTGATGCTCACCTTCGTGTTCGCGCTGGTCATCATCTTCCTGGTGCTGGCGGCCCAGTTCGAGAGTTTCCGCGACCCGCTGGTGATCATGGTGTCGGTGCCGCTGTCCATCTGCGGCGCCCTGATCCCGCTGGCGCTGGGCGTCGCCACCATGAACATCTACACCCAGGTGGGGCTGGTCACCCTGATCGGCCTGATCACCAAGCACGGCATCCTGATCTGCGAGGTGGCGCGCGAACGCCAGGAGCAGGAGGGGCTGTCCCGCATGGAAGCGGTAATGGTGGCGGCGGGCTTGCGCCTGCGTCCCATCCTGATGACCACGGCTGCCATGGTCACCGGCCTGATCCCGCTGCTGATGGCCAGCGGCGCCGGCGCTGCCAGCCGCTTCTCCATCGCCGTGGTGATCGTCGCCGGCATGAGCATCGGCACCCTGTTCACGCTGTTCGTGCTGCCGGTGATCTACACCCTGCTGGCCTCGGATCGCCGCCGTCCCACCCGCGGTGAGATGGAAGCCAAGACGCACAAGGCCTTCGAACCGGTCGAAGCGGGGGAATAGCGGAGTTTAAGGGGAGCCAACACCCCCTTGAACTACCACGCATTTTCCCCACATCGTCAATGATGGTTTACACCTCGGGACGACAGCACGCGCTGTTGCTCCCGAGGGGAACCAAGTGCCGTGCGGGGACGTCCATCCTTGCGAGCAAGCAAGGAGGCCTTTCGATGACAACCAAGGTTGTCGGCGTCCTGGCGGCCATTGTCGCCGCCGGACTCCCCGTTGCTTCGGCCTGGGCCCAGGTCGAGCATGCCCAGCGTCTGGCCCTGGAAGTGGCCATCCGCCGTGCCCAGGTTCGCGCGCAGTCTTGCCCGCAGCAGCAGGTGCTGCCGTCGCCGGTGCAGCCTGGCGCTCCGGGCACCGCACCCAACCTGCCGGCCTCGCCGCCGGTGGGGACGGCGGGACCGGTGGACTGCACGGCGCCTCTCATGTGGCCATTTGGCCACTGAGTAATCCCGACGCGCGCTCGTCCCCGAGCAGGCAGGCGCGTTAGAACCACTCTTCCTTCCGCCGCCAACGGAAGGAGGTCCGGGAGGGTGTGGGACGCCGGGCTCCCTGTGCCAACAGCCGGCCCCCCACCCTCCTTTCTTCGCCTTCTCAGGCGAACCAGTTCGCCGCCTCGGTGACCGAGTGCACGTGGATGCCCTGCAACAGCACGCCCTGGCTGCTGGGGTCGTCGACCGCGCCGGTGCCCTCGATGATCCAGGTGCCCTGGGTGGTGTCGTGCAGCGCCAGGGCCGGCGAATTGGAGGCATGGGCGATGACCAGGCGGTCGCCCTCGGCGGGGTTGAAGTCGTTGATGACGTCGCGCCCCTGCCCGACCACGAAGCGGTCGGCACCGGGACCGCCGAC
>DATJKV010000360.1:0-2106 GCA_035491155.1 Magnetospirillum sp.
GCGCCGCCGAGAACGTGCTGGCGGCGGGCGCCGACCTGGCCCATCAGGCGGAAGTGCTGAAGACCGGCTTGGACAGCACCGTGGCGGAAATCCGCTCGGCATAAATGAGAGACATGTAGGCGCAGGTTGTTGGCGCCCTCACCCGTCATGGCCGGGCTTGACCCGGCCATCCACGGTGGAAGCGCCGGGATGGCGGCTTCGTCAATGGGTTAACTGCCTCCACGTGGATGCCCGGAACAAGTCCGGGCATGACGAGAACGCCCTCTCCCGCCCTGCGGGAAAGGAGGTTACGCCGCCTGGGTCTCGGCACCGGCGGTGCGCACGCCGCGCAGGAAGTTTTCCACGTGGCGGCGCAATTCCGAGGCCTGGCCCGACAACTCGCCGGCGGCCTGCAACACCTCGGTGGCCGTGCTGCCGGCGGTATGGGCGGCCAGGCTGACCTCGACAATGTTGTTGGAGACCTCCTGGGTACCGCAGGCCGCCTGCTCCACATTGCGGGCGATCTCGTGGGTGGCGGCGGTCTGCTGTTCCACTGCGGCGGCCACCTCGGACGAGTTCTTGCTGATGTCGCGGATAATGCCGGCAATGGAGCGGATGGCGTCGGCCGCCTCGCGCGCCGAGGACTGTACGGCGCCGATCTGGGCGGAGATTTCGGCGGTGGCCTTGGCTGTCTGGGTTGCCAAACCCTTCACCTCATTGGCCACCACGGCGAACCCCTTGCCGGCTTCGCCGGCCCGCGCTGCCTCGATGGTAGCGTTCAGCGCCAACAGGTTGGTCTGGCTGGCGATGGCGGCGATCAGGTTCACCACCTCGCCGATGCGTCCGGCGGCCTGGTTCAGCCCGCCCACGATCTGGCCCGAGCGCTCGGCCTCGCGCACGGCGGTGTCGGCGATGCGAGCGGAACAATCCACCTGGCGGGCGATCTCGGTCTCGCTCACCGACAGCTCCTCGGTGGCGGCGGCGACGGTCTGCACGTTCATGGCCGCCTGGTTGGCGGCGGTGGCGACCGCCGAGGACTGCACCCGGGTCTGTTCGGCGATGGCCGACATGGATTGGCTGGTGGACTGCATCTGGGTGGCGGCAGCGGTCACCGACTTGGCCACCTCGGCGATCTGGATATCGAAAGCGGCGGCCAGGCGTTCAATCTCGCGCTGGCGGGCCAGTTGAGCCTCCTGCTCACACAGGCGCTCGGCGCTGGCGCGCTCGGCAGCCTCCACGTGGTCGCGAAACTTGACCAGGCCGCGCGCCAACTCACCGATCTCGTCGGGACGGGCGGTGTGCCGCACCTGGAAATCATGCTCGTCGTTGGTAAGGCGGCGAATGGCGCCGGTGACGTCGCCCAAGGGGCGGGTGATGTCGCGGCTGATCAAGGTGGCGATCAAAGCCACCAAGGCCAGCGCCGCCAGCACGCCGGCGCTGAAGCCCACGGCACGGCTGCGGAAGGCGGCCTCGACATCGTCCACGTAGATGCCCGAACCGACCACCCAGCCCCACGGCGCGAAGCCGGAGACGTAGGACATCTTGGCAACCGCCACGTCCGAGCCCGGCCTGGGCCACTGATAGGTGATGGTGCCACCCCCCGAATCCGCCACGATCTGGTTCATGCGGCGGAAGATGTAGATGCCCGCCTTGTCCTGGAATGCGTCCACGCTGGTCCCAACCAGCTTGGCATTGGCGCCGTGGGCGATGATCACCGAATCCGACTGCCGGTGCACCCACAGGTACTCGGCCCCGTCGTAGCGCAGCGCCGTGATGGCCGCCAGCGCCTGGGCCTGGGCTTCCTCGCGGGTCAGGGCACCCGCTTGTTCGCGGTCAAAGTAATGGGCCACTAACGTGCGGCCCACGTCGACGATGTGGCGGGTCTTGATTTCCCGATCGGCCAGAAGGTCCGTGCGCATCTGGAATACGCTGAACGACGCCACCGCCACTGTGCCGAGCACAGCGGTGACGACGATCAGCCAAAGGCGACCGCCAATCCGCATTGCTTCCTCCCCCACCCCGCGGCTTGCTCTTCGGCAACTAATTCGCGTGATCGGAGTATTGCGAATCCGGGCGCTTAGGTCAACTTTTGGATAGGGTTCAACATACGAAGGGAATAGGACTCAT
>DATJKV010000361.1:0-2923 GCA_035491155.1 Magnetospirillum sp.
GATCACCGAGCGTTACTTCCTTGGTGGCGACACCCTGCGCGGTTTCGCCAATGCGGGCGTCAGCCCGCGCGACCAGGCAACCAACGATGCGCTGGGCGGCCTGTGGGAATACAACGGCACCGCCCAGGTCAAGTTCCCGCTCGGCCTGCCCGAGGAATTGGGCTTCGGCGGTCAGGTGTTCACCGACTTCGGCGCCATCGGCAACACCGAGAACTCCTCGACCGGCGGCGCTATCAACCAGTCCAGCTCCATCCGCATTTCGGTCGGTGCCGGCGTGACCTGGAAGTCGCCCATGGGCCCGGTTGCGGTGGATCTTGGCTTCCCGATCAAGAAGGAAAGCTTCGACGAGCGCGAGCTGTTCCGCTTCAACTTCGGCACGAGGTTCTAGCATGATCGCCAGGATGCGCGCCCACCTGGGGTGGGCCATCCTTGCCGTGCAGCTTTCGTTTGCCATTCCTGCCGGGGCGGAAACGGCTTCGGTCAAGCTGCCGGCGGCCACCATTATGGTGGTCGATGTCCAGGCCGCGCTGCAGCAATCCATTGCCGCCAAGGCGGTGCGGGTGCAACGCGACCAGTATCTGCAAGCCTACCAGGCAGAATCGGAAAGCAATCGGGCGGCTCTGAAGGATATTGAGAACGACCTGGTGAAGCAGAAATCGGCCATGGCGCCCGAGGTCTGGCAGCAGAAGGCGCGCTCGTTCGAGCAGCAGGTGTTCGAATTCAACCAGCGCTTCCAGCGTAATAACCAGGCTGTGGAAAAGTCTTTCCGCGTTGCCATGGGCGAACTGTCAGATGCTTTGGCCCAGGTTACCGAGGAGTTGGCGGGCGAATTGGGGGCTAATCTGGTGCTGCCAAAGTCCCAGATATTCCTGCATGACCCGCGCATGGAAGTAACCCAGCTGGTCATCGAGCGGTTGAACAAAAAACACCCGTCGGTGAACTTCCCCCCTCCCGTTGTCGAGGGCGAGCCGAAGCTCCCGCCCCAGCCTAAGAAGAAGTAGTTTCCATGGCAGATTCGCGTTTCTTCTCCGTGGCCGGTCCCTTTACGCTGGCGCGTTTGGCCGAAATCGCCGGGGCCGAGTTGGCTCCCGGAGCCGACGGCGGCGCCGTGTTCGTCGATGTGGCGGCGCTGGACGAGGCGGGGCCGACCGACATCAGTTTTCTCGATAATCGCAAGTACCTGGCCTCGTTCCAGGCGAGCAAGGCCGGTGCCGCCATCGTTCATCCCGATTTGGCCGATCGTGCGCCGGCGGGCATGGCTTTGCTGCTGGCCAAGGATGCCTATCGTGCTTACGCCAAGGTGGCGCAAGCCTATTATCCCCGGCCGGCCTTCGATGCGTGGGTGGCACCTACCGCCTATGTCGATCCGACGGCCAAGGTGGGCGAGGGTTGTCGAATCGAGTATGGCGCGGTCATCGGCGCTCGCGCCGAGATCGGTGCCCGCTGCCGCATTTGCGCCAACGCGGTGATCGGCGATGGGGTGGTATTGGGCGACGATTGCATCGTCGGGGCCAATGCCACCGTGCAGTTCGCCCTGGTGGGGCGTAATGTCAACATTTATCCCGGAGCCCGCATCGGCCAGGATGGCTTCGGCTTCGCCATGAGCCCCCAGGGCCACCTCAAGGTGCCGCAGTTGGGCCGCGTGATCATCGGCGACAACGTCGAGATTGGCGCCAATGCGACCATCGACCGGGGCGCCGGTCCAGATACCATCATCGGCGCGGGTACGATGATTGATAATCTGGTCCAGATTGGGCACAACGTGCAGCTCGGTCGTGGCTGCGTCATCGTCGCCCAGGTGGGCATTTCCGGGTCCACCAAGTTGGGTGATTTCGTCGCCGCCGGCGGCCAGGCCGGCTTGGCGGGTCACCTCAATGTGGGGACCGGCGCGCGTATCGCCGCTCAGGCTGGGGTGCACAAGGATATTCCCGCCGGTGAGACCGTTGGCGGCACGCCGGCTGTTCCGCAGATGGATTGGCTGCGTCAGTCGGCGGCGTTGAACCGCCTGATTCGGCGCAAGGGCTGACAACCGAGGCGCCTTGGAACGGCGGCTTCGCGAGGCAGAGAGGGCAAGGACAAAGATGACTGTGGTGAGCAACGCGGGGAAGGACATCGATATCAACCGGATCATGCAGATGATCCCGCATCGATATCCGTTCCTGATGGTCGACAAGGTGGTCAACGTGATCCCGGGCGAGAGCGCCGTGGGCATCAAGAACGTGACCATCAACGAGCCCTTTTTCCAGGGCCATTTCCCCCAGCGCCCGGTGATGCCCGGCGTGCTGATCATCGAGGCCATGGCACAGACCTCGGCCGTGCTGGTGGTGGAAACCCTGGGCCCGGCTTCCGAAGGCAAGCTGGTCTATTTCATGAGCGTCGACTCTGCCCGCTTCCGCAAGCCGGTCGGCCCGGGGGACACGCTTGCCATCCACGTGGTCAAGGAACGTTCCCGCGGCAACGTGTGGAAGTTCCGCGCCGAGGCCAAGGTCGGCGAGACCCTGATGGCCGAAGCCACCTATGCCGCCATGATCCTGGACGACTGATGCCCAATATCCATCCCACCGCTGTCGTCGATTCCAAGGCGCGCATCGCCGATACCGCCACCATTGGCCCGTTCTGCGTGGTCGGCCCCGACGTGGAGCTTGCCGACAATGTCGAGCTGTTGTCCCACGTGGTGGTGGCCGGCATCACCAGCGTGGGCGAGGGCACCCGCATTTTCCCCTTCGCTTCCATCGGCCACCAGCCGCAGGACCTGAAGTACAAGGGCGAGCCCTCGACGCTGACCATCGGCAAAAATTGCCAGATTCGCGAACACGTGACCATGAACCCCGGCACCGAAGGCGGCGGGATGCTGACCAAGGTCGGCGACAACGGCCTGTTCATGGTGGGGGCGCATGTTGCGCACGACTGCATCGTCGGCAAT
>DATJKV010000362.1:0-5664 GCA_035491155.1 Magnetospirillum sp.
GGTGACCGCCAACACCCAGGAGCAGACCGGCCTGCTGTCCACCTACCTGAACCAGGCCATCCAGGGCATCCGCGTGGTCAAGGCCTACGGCATGGAGGGGTACGAGAAGCGCAAGGTGGGGGCGCTGGTCGAAACCCTGCACGAGCTGACCTACAAATCCGCCCGCGTACGTTCCGCTTCGTCACCCATCATGGAAATGTTGGGCGGCATAGCCATCACCGTGGTTATCGTCTATGGCGGCTCCCAGGTCATCTCCCAGGCCGACACTAACCCGGATCGCGCCGGCGCCTTCTTCTCGTTCATCACTGCGCTGATGCTGGCCTACAAGCCCTTGAAGGCGCTGGCGTCCTTGAACACCAATTTGCAGGAAGGTCTGGCGGCGGCGGCCCGCTGCTTCGAGGTGATCGACACCCAGGCCACCATCATCGAACGCCCCAACTACAATGGAGTGGCCGATGAACTCGTCGTGCGCGAGGGCAATGTGCGCCTGGAGGGGGTGTTCTTTACCTATGACGGCGTCAAGGCGGCGTTGGACGGCGTCGACCTGGAGGTGCCGGGTGGCCGGACGGTGGCGCTGGTGGGCCCCTCGGGCGCCGGCAAGACCACCATCCTGAACCTGCTGCCGCGCTTCTATGACGTCACCGATGGCCATGTGCTGGTGGACGGCCAGGACGTGCGCGACGTCTCGATGGCGTCCTTGCGCTCGAAGATCGCCCTGGTCAGCCAGGAAATCATGCTGTTCGACGACACCATTCGCGCCAACATCGCCTATGGCCGCTTCGGTGCCACCGACGAGGAGATCGAGGCCGCCGCCCACATGGCCGCCGCCCACGACTTCATCATCAGCCTGCCCGATGGGTACGACACGGTGGTGGGCGAGCGCGGCTTGAACCTGTCCGGCGGCCAGCGCCAGCGTCTGGCCATCGCGCGCGCCATGCTGAAGAACGCCCCCATCCTGCTGCTGGACGAAGCCACCAGCGCGCTGGACACCGAGTCCGAGCGCCAGGTGCAGCATGCGCTGGAGGTGCTGATGAAGGGCCGCACCACCATCGTCATCGCCCACCGCCTGTCCACCGTGGTCAACGCCGACCTGATCCATGTGATGGATCGCGGCCGCGTGGTGGAATCGGGCGACCATAACGCCCTGATGGCGCTGGGCGGCCTGTATGCTCGCCTGTACGCCATGCAGTTTGCTGAAGAAAACCAGCGCTCCGGCTGGCCGGTCGCCGAGGATACCCAGTCCTCGGGCTGGCCGGCTTAAAGGGCGACGACGCATGGGCTTGGCCAAGCGCATCGGCAAGAGCGAGCGCATTCGCGGTGCCCTGTGCTGGCTGGCCTCGCAATACATCCGGTTGGCCTGGGCCACCGGCCGCTGGCAGGTCGTGGGTGGCGACATCCCGGCCCGCTATTGGGATCAGGGCAAGCCGTTCATCCTGGCCTTCTGGCACGGCCGCCTTCTGATGATGCCCAAGTGCTGGCGCCAGGGCACGCCCATCCACATGCTGATCAGCCAGCACCGTGATGGCCAGCTGATCGCCCGCACGGTGGGGCATTTCGGCATCCGCACCGTCGAGGGCTCCTCCACTCGGGGTGGGGCAGGCGCCTTGCGCGCCATGCTGAAGGCGCTGAAAAACGGCGAGTGTATCGGCATCACCCCCGACGGTCCCAAGGGGCCGCGCATGCGGGTGGCCAGTGACGGTATCGTCGCGGTGGCGCGGATGTCGGGCTGTCCGGTGATCCCCGCCGTCTATGCCGCCGCCAGCCACAAGCGTTTGGGTTCATGGGACCGCTTCCTCGTCCCGCTGCCTTTCTCCAAGGGCCTGATCCTCTGGGGTGAGCCCATCGAGGTGCCGCGCGAGGGCGACGAAGCCGAAATCCGCCGAGCCATCGAGTCTGCCATGAACGCCCAGGCCGCCGAGGCAGACCGGCTGATGGGCACCCCGCCGGTGGAGCCGGCATGATCCACGCCCTCTACCGCCTCGCCACCATTGTCGGCGGCCCGCTGATCGGGCTGTACCTCAAGCGCCGCATGGCGCGGGGCAAGGAAGACCCCCTCCGTTTCGGCGAGCGCTTAGGGAAACCCTCGGTCGCCCGTCCCGATGGCCGGCTGGTGTGGCTGCATGCCGCGTCCGTGGGCGAGTCGCTGTCGCTCTTGCCGCTGGTGGAGAAGCTGGCTGCGCGGCCGGGCTGGCGCGTGCTGATGACCACCGGCACGGTGACCTCCGCCAAGCTGATGGCCGAGCGGTTGCCCAAGGGGGCGCTGCACCAGTACGTGCCGGTGGATCGCCCGGCCTTCGCTTGTGCGTTCCTCGACCACTGGCGGCCCGACCTGGTGTTGTGGGCCGAATCAGATTTCTGGCCCAATCTGCTGGATGCCATCCGGCGCCGCAATCTGCCGATGGTGCTGGTGCAGGGCCGCATCTCGCCCAAGTCCTTCGCCGGTTGGCAGCGGGCGCGCGGCTTCATCACCAGGATGCTGTCGGGCTTTACGCTATGCCTGGGGCAAACTCCGGGCGACGCCGAGCGGCTGGCGGCGCTGGGTGCCCGCAAGGTGGACTGCCTGGGCAATTTGAAGATGGCGGTGCCGCCGCTGCCCGCCGACGAGGCGGAGCTTGCCCGTTTGCGCCTGGCCTTGGGCGTCCGACCGGTCTGGCTGGCGTCCAGTACCCATGCGGGCGAGGAAGTCCTGGCCGGCCGTGTCCACCAGCTGCTGGCGGCGCGTTTCCCCGGGCTGCTCACCGTCATCGCCCCCCGCCACCCCCATCGCGGTGCCGAGGTGTCGGCCGAGTTGGAGGCCCTGGGCCTGTCCGCGAGCCTGCGCTCGGCGGGGCAGGGGCCGGAGGGGGACGCCTACGTGGCCGACACCATGGGTGAGTTGGGCCTGTTCTACCGCCTGGCGCCGATCGTCTTCATGGGCAAGAGCCTGGTCGCCACCGGCGGCCAAAACCCTTACGAGCCGGCGCGGCTGGGCGCGGCGGTGCTGTTCGGGCCGCACATGGACAATTTCCCCGAGATGGCGCCGGCCATGACCGCCGCCGGGGCCGCTGTCCAAGTGGCCGACGAAGCTGCGTTGGCCGAGGCGGTGGCTGCCCTGCTGGCCGATCCCCTGGAGCTGGCCCGCCGCCGCGCTTGCGCTTCCGCCTGGGCGGAGGCCGAGGCCGGCGTGCTGGAGGCCGTGCTGGGGGTGTTGGAACCTTTGCTCGCCGGTGTGGAGGCGGCCCATGCGCGCACCTGAGTTCTGGCACTCGGACAATTGGGCCAGCCGCCTGCTGGAGCCCCTGGGCTCGGTCTATGCCTGGGCAGTGGCACGCCGGCTGGCCGAGGCAAAGGAATACCGTCCCGCCGTGCCGGTCATCTGCGTCGGCAACATCGTAACCGGCGGCGCCGGCAAGACACCGGTTTGTTTGGCCCTGGTCGAGCGCCTGCGGGCGCGTGGCCGTCACCCGCATCTGTTGACCCGCGGCTATGGCGGCACCGAAGTGGGGCCGCGTGCCGTCGATTCCGTCCGCCATGATGCCACCCGCGTGGGCGACGAGGCGTTGCTGCTGGCCGCGCATGCGCCCACCTGGGTGGCGCGGTGGCGGCCCGACGGCGCGGTGGCGGCGGTGGAGATGGGTGCCGACATCCTGGTGATGGACGACGGTTTCCAGAACCCCACCATGGTCAAGGACCTGTCCCTGGTGGTGGTGGACGGCGGCTACGGTTTCGGCAACGGGCGCGTCATGCCCGCTGGTCCTTGCCGCGAAAGCATCCGCGCCGGGCTGGCCCGCGCCGACGCGGTGGTGCTGATCGGTGACGATCGGGCCGGCGTGGCCTGCGGCCTGGGCGACCTGCCGGTGCTGCGCGCCCGTCTGGTGCCCGGCCCCGAGGCAGAGGGTTTTCGGGGCCGCAAGGTGGTGGCCTTCGCCGGCATCGGTCGGCCAGCCAAGTTCTTCGAGACGTTGGAGGCGGTGGGGGCCGACCTGGTGGACGCCCATTTCTTCCCCGACCACCACCCCTATACCCGTGCCGAAATCGCCGAGCTGGCCGAGCAGGCGGAAAGGGAAGGCGCGCTGCTCGCCACCACCGCCAAGGACGCGGTGCGGGTGCCGTCCGACCTCAAGCCGGCGCTATCGGTCTTGACGGTCCGGCTGGAATGGGACACACCCGAGGCCCTTGACCAGTTGCTCGACCGCGTGGACAGCCGATTTTGAAGCTTAACAGCAAGATTATTCGCCAGCGCCTGGAAGCCTGGATTGCCGCCGGCATGCTGGCGCTGTTCCGCGCGCTGCCAGTTGACGCCGCGTCGGGCCTGGGTGGCCTGCTGGCGCGCTCGGTCGGTCCGCACCTCAAGGTCTCGAATGTGGCGCGGCGCAACCTGAGGCGCGCCTTCCCCGAGAAAAATGCCGCCGAGATCGAGGCCATCGTTCGCGAGGTGTGGGATAATCTGGGCCGGGTGGTTGGCGAATTCCCCCACATCCATACCCTGATCAGCGAGCGGGTCGAGGTGGTGGGTCTGGAGAACGTCCACCTGCTGCGCGACGACGGCAAGGCCGGCCTGATCGTCTCGGCCCATACGGGAAATTGGGAGTTGGGTGGGGCGCTGGCCGGCCAGGAAAATTTCGGCGTCATCTTGGTTTACCGCGCCGCCAACAATCCCTGGGTCGAGGAGCTTTACCGCCGCAACCGTATGACGGCCGGTACCCGCCAGATTCAGAAGGGGCCGCAAGGCGCCAAGGAGATCATGGCGGTGCTGCGCTCGGGCGGGCATGTCGTTTTGCTGGTGGACCAGAAAATGAATGACGGCATCCCCGTCCCCTTCTTCGGCCGCGATGCCATGACCGCGCCGGCGGTGGCGCGGTTCGCCCACAAGTTCAAGTGCCCGGTGGTGGCGGCCCGGGTCGAGCGCCTGAATGGCGCCCGTTTCCGTCTGACCATCTACCCGCCCATGGAACTGGCCGCCACCGGCGATACCCACGCCGACACCCTGGCGACCATGACCGCCATCAACAAGATGACCGAGGACTGGATCCGCGAGCGCCCCGGCCAATGGCTGTGGCTGCACAAGCGCTGGCCGGAATAGGAATTACGCCTCCGAGACGAACCCCCGCCGCAATGCTCCTTTCATGGCCTGCATCGGGTCGCAGCTGCCCGCCGGCAGGGCGGCGGGGGAGGTGAACAGCCTGCGGATCAGGGCATCGCGGGTGGCGCCTTCGGCGATCAGTTCCAGGTACAGGCGGCCAGGGACACGGCGGACGATGCGGGCGCCCACCGCGCCTACCTCGGCCAGGCGGAGCGTGACGAAATCCGCCTCGGTCTCGGCGGCGACGCAGGCTCCCGTCACCGACAGGTCCAGCAGGCGGGCCGGACGGCCGTCCACCAGAACCGGCTCGTCCAGCGCAAAACGCTCCTGCCGGCGCCGCCTCGGCAGCTCCACCGAGACCAGCATGGCGAGGAACAGGATGGTCAGGGCGTAGGCGCTCCATCCCAGATTCATGCCCTGACCGCGCCCACCGATCCACGGTGCCAGCTCCGGCATCTGGCCCACCACCATGCCCAGCACGATGGCGGCCATCAGCGCCGCCAGCCAGGCCAGCAGGCGGGTGTGCACCACCACCGTGCCGCGCTCGCCGCCTTTCAGCGTCACCTTAAAACGATGGCCGTAGGGCTTCACGACGGCCCGCC
>DATJKV010000363.1:0-6163 GCA_035491155.1 Magnetospirillum sp.
AAGTACGACACCTCGCGCTGGACCTACGAGCTGGACGCCGCCGGCAACGCCAAGTCGGACTCCACCTTGCAACATCCGCGGTGCGTGTGGAACCTGCTCAAGGCTCATTTCGCCCGCTATACCCCCGAGGTGGTGGCCGACCTGACCGGCAGCCCCAAGCAAGGCTTCCTCAGCGTCTGCGAGCATCTGGGCAAGACCGCCGCCCCCAACAAGGTCGCCACCATCCTGTACGCCCTGGGCTGGACCCAGCACACCGTGGGCGCCCAGAACATCCGCACCATGGCCATCATCCAGCTGCTGCTGGGCAACATCGGCATGGCGGGCGGCGGTGTGAACGCGCTGCGCGGCCATTCCAACATCCAGGGCCTGTCGGATCTGGGCCTGCTGTCCACCAGCCTGCCGGGCTACCTGCCGCTGCCCAGCGAGAAGGCCCATCCGACCTTCGACGCCTACGTGACCAAGGTCACGCCCAAGGCGCAGCTGCCCAACCAGCTCAATTACTGGAGCAATACGCCCAAGTTCTTCGTCAGCCTGCTGAAGTGGTTCTGGGGTGACAAGGCCACCAAGGAGAACAACTGGGGCTACGACTGGCTGCCCAAGTGGGACAAGATGTACGACGTGCTGCAGATCATGGATCTGATGCACAACGGCAAGCTGAACGGCTTCATCGTCCAGGGCTTCAATCCGCTGGCGTCGTTCCCCGACACCCGCAAGACCATCGCCGCCCTGTCCAAGCTGAAGTACATGGTCGTCATCGACCCGATGACCACCGAGACTTCCACCTTCTGGCAGCACCATGGCGAGATCAACGACGTCGACCCGGCCGCCATCCAGACCGAAGTGTTCCGCCTGCCCAGCACCTGCTTCGCCGAGGAGGACGGGGCCATCGTCAATTCGGCCCGCTGGCTGCAGTGGCACTGGAAGGGCGCCTCGCCGCCGGGCGAGGGCCGCAGCGACCAGGAGATCATCGCCGAGCTGTTTATCGCACTGCGCGATCTCTACAAGGCCGAGGGTGGCCCGGCCGCCGAACCGATCCTCAACCTGGCCTGGCCCTATGCCAATCCGCTGGCGCCGACGCCCGAGGAGCTGGCCAAGGAACTGAACGGCCGGGCGCTGGCCGACATCCCCGATCCCAAGATTCCGGGCGCCTTCCTGGCCCGCAAGGGCGAGCAGCTGCCGGGCTTCGCGCTGCTGCAGGACGACGGATCGACCATGAGTGCGTGCTGGATCTTCGCCGGTTCGTGGACCCAGGCGGGCAACCAGATGGCGCGCCGCGACAACACCGATGTGGGCCTGGGAAACACCCCGGGCTGGGCGTGGGCGTGGCCGGCCAACCGCCGCGTGCTCTACAACCGCGCGTCCTGTGACGCGGCGGGCAAGCCGTGGGACCCCAAGCGCAAGCTGATCGGCTGGAACGGCGCCAAGTGGGCCGGCGTGGACATCCCCGACTTCAAGGTGGACGCCGGGCCGGAAAGCGGCATGAACCCGTTCATCATGAACCCCGAGGGCGTGGCGCGCCTATTCTGCACCGACAAGCTGGTGGACGGCCCGTTCCCCGAGCATTACGAGCCGATGGAAAGCCCGCTGGGCACCAACCCGCTGCACCCGAAGGTGGTCAGCAGCCCGGCCGTGCGCATCTTCAAGGCCGATAAGGAGCGCCTGGGCACCCATGCCGACTTCCCCTATGTGGGCACCACCTACCGCCTGACCGAGCACTTCCAGTTCTGGACCAAGAACGTCCGCCTGAATGCCATCGCCCAGCCCGAGCAATTCGTCGAGATCGGCGAAAAGCTGGCGGCCGAGAAGGGCATCAAGGCCGGCGACATGGTCAAGGTCTCGTCCAAGCGCGGCTTCATCAAGGCCAAGGCGGTGGTGACCAAGCGCGTCAAGGAACTTCAGGTCAACGGCAAGACCGTCCACCAGATCGGCATCCCGCTCCACTGGGGCTGGGAGACGGTGGCCCGCAAGGGCTTCCCGTCCAACATCCTGCCGCCGGCCGTGGGCGACTGCAACACGCAGACGCCCGAATACAAGGCCTTCCTGGTGAACCTCGAGAAGATCTGAGGAATTTGAAGCATGGCTCTGCAATCCCTGGACATCCAGCGCCGCTCCGCCACGCCCACGGCCACTCCCCAGGTCCGTGGCGCCGACGAGGTGGCCAAGCTGATCGACGTGACCACCTGCATCGGCTGCAAGGCTTGCCAGGTGGCGTGCTCGGAATGGAACAACCTGCGCGCCGACGTCGGCACCTGCACGGGCGTCTATGACAACCCGGTGGACCTGTCGGCCCAGGCATGGACGGTGATGCGCTTTTCCGAGCATGAGGAGAAGGGCAAGCTGCAATGGCTGATCCGCAAGGACGGCTGCATGCATTGCTCCGACCCCGGCTGCCTGAAGGCCTGTCCTAGCCCGGGCGCGATCATCCAGTACAAGAACGGCGTCGTCGACTTTCACCAAGAGCAATGCATCGGCTGCGGCTACTGCATCTCGGGTTGTCCGTTCAACGTGCCGCGCATCAACCCGGTCGACAACAAGGCGTACAAGTGCAGCCTGTGCTCGGACCGCCTGGCGGTCGGCCAGGAGCCGGCCTGCGTCAAGACCTGTCCCACCGGCGCCATCCAGTTCGGCACCAAGCAGGACATGAAGGAGCTGGCCTCGGCCCGCATCGGCGACCTGCGCAAGCGTGGCTTCGAGAATGCCGGCCTCTACGATCCCGAGGGCGTCGGCGGCACCCACGTCATGTACGTGCTGCATCACGCCGACCGGCCCGAGCTGTATTCCAACCTGCCCAAGGACCCGGCCATCAGCACCACGGTCAGCCTGTGGAAGGGCGCGCTGAAGCCGCTCGCCACCCTGGGCATCGCCGCCGCCGGCCTGTTCGGCTTCTTCCACTACATCACCGTCGGCCCCAACCGTCCCGATGAGGACAGCCACGAGGAGACCGAGTCGTGAAGTACAAAAACCTGATTCAGCGCTACAGCGCTGCGGAACGCATCAACCACTGGATCGTGGCGGTCTGCTTCGTACTGCTGGGCATCTCCGGCCTGGCGTTCTTCTACCCGGCGTTCTTCTGGCTGACCGGCGTGTTCGGCACGCCGCAGCTGGCCCGCATCGTCCATCCCTTCGTGGGTGTGGTGATGTTCGTGGCCTTCGGCCGCCAATTTCTCCGCTATTGGCACCACAACGTCATCGATTCCGAGGACGTGAAGTGGATGAAGGCCGTCGGCGAGGTGATGAAGGGCGGCGAAGTGGGCGATATCGGCCGTTACAACGGCGGCCAGAAGGCCATGTTCTGGATCATGACGGCTTGCCTGCTGGCCCTGATCGCATCCGGAGTGATCGCCTGGCGGCCCTATTTCGCCGGGTACTTTCCCATCCCGCTCATCCGGGTGGCGCTGCTGGTGCATGCCGCGTCGGCGGTGGCCCTGATCGCCAGCATCATCGTGCATGTCTACGCCGCCCTGTGGGTCCAAGGCACCATCCGCGCGATGGTCGAGGGCGTGGTCACCCACGCCTGGGCCCGCAAGCATCATCCGCGCTGGTTCCGCGAGATGACCGGCAAGAAGTCCTGAAACCCGGATGGCTGGCGGTAGAGGAGGCGTGTCATGACGACTCAGAGCGAGAACTTGCTGAAGATGCGGGTCATGCCCGCCAATACCCCAGCCATCCCGCAACACGAGGAGGGCGCCCCCTTCGCCCTCCGGTCCGGCGCCACGGTGTTGCGCATCGTGCGCGGCGAGACCGAGTACTGCCAGGACATCCTGGCGGAGGAAGTGCCGGTGGCGCTGGTCTATAACGGCCTGTCCCATGCGGTCATGCTGGCGTCCCCCGACAAGCTGGAGGACTTGGGCCTCGGCTTCAGCCTGACCGAGGGCATCCTGGAATCGCCGCAGGAACTTTACGATGTCGAGGTCGTGGCGGCGTGCCAGGGCGTCGAGGTGCGCATGGAGATTTCGTCGCGCCGGTTCGCCGCGCTCAAGGAACGCCGCCGGACGCTGGCAGGCCGTACCGGCTGTGGCCTGTGCGGTGTGGACAGCCTGGCCGCCGTTGCCCGGATCGAGCGGCCGGTGCAGCGGCGCGGCGGATTGGTGCCCGCCCAATCGGTGGCCCGCGCGCTTGTCCAGATGCAGGAATTGCAGGAACTGCACCGCAGCACCGGCGCCGCCCACGGCGTCGCCTGGGTCTCGCCCGAGGGCGAGGTGCTGGCGCTGCGCGAGGACATGGGGCGGCATAATGCCCTGGACAAGCTGATCGGCCATCTGACCTGTCGGGGCTTCGATCCCGCTTCGGGCTTCGTGCTGACCTCCAGCCGCACCAGTTACGAGATGGTGCAGAAGTCGGTCGCCGTCGGCATCGGCATGCTGGTGGCGGTTTCCGCCCCCACCGCTTTGGCGGTGCGCTTGGCCCAGGATTCCAATATGACCCTGGCCGGTTTCGCGCGCGGCAACCGTCTGGTCGTCTACAGCCACCCCGAATACCTTCTGGCCCAAGGCGAAGCATGACGGCACTGGTCGACGGCTTGGGCCGGCGGATGAATTATTTGCGGCTGTCGGTGATCGACCGCTGCAATCTGCGCTGCCATTACTGTATGGGCGCGGACCCCGATTTCCTGCCCAGGGACGAGGTGCTGAGCCTGGAGGAATTGGCTCGGCTGTCGCGCCTGTTCATCCGCATGGGCGTGCGCAAGATCCGCCTGACCGGCGGCGAGCCTCTGGTTCGCCGCGACATTCTGGCCCTTGTGCGCGAATTGGGCGCCGAGGTGGCGGCGGGACGGCTTGCCGAGGTCACGCTGACCACCAACGGCACCCGGCTGGGCCAGCACGCCGCGGACCTGGCCGCCTTCGGCATGCGCCGCATCAACGTGTCGGTGGACAGCCTGGATCCAGCCACCTTCTCGCGCATCACCCGTGGTGGGCAGGTCGAACAGGTGTTGGACGGCATCGCCGCCGCGAAGGATGCCGGATTGGGGGTCAAGATCAACACGGTGGTGATGCCGGACACCGAGATCGCCGAGATCGACCGCCTGATCACCTGGTGCGGCCGCCATGGCCACGACCTGACCCTGATCGAGACCATGCCGTTGGGTGCGTTCTCCCACTTGAAAAAGCCCGCCCGCCCCCTCGATCTGGTGCGTCGCGATCTGGAACAGCGCTGGACGCTGGTCCACACCGATTACCGCAGCGGCGGCCCGGCTTGCTACGCGACGATCGCCGAAACCGGCCGGCGCCTGGGCTTCATCACGCCGATGAGCCGTGGCTTCTGCGATTCCTGCAACCGGCTGCGCGTCACCTGCACCGGCCAGATGGTGCTGTGCCTAGGCCACGAAGCAGGCGTCGACCTGCGTGCTCCCCTGCGGGCAGCAGTCTCGGACGCGGAACTCGCGGGCCTTATCACGCGGGCTCTTGGGCGAAAGGCGCCCGGACACGCTTTTCTGGAGGAAAAGCCTCCAGGCCGCCCGATGTATCAGGTAGGGGGGTAGACGGGATTGGGCACAACGGTCAGATTGCGCGAGA
Organism: Magnetospirillum sp.; assembly: GCA_035491155.1. Classification (GTDB taxonomy): domain Bacteria; phylum Pseudomonadota; class Alphaproteobacteria; order Rhodospirillales; family Magnetospirillaceae; genus Magnetospirillum. The sequence goes on from DATJKV010000363.1 coordinate 5,514, forward strand.
CGTCTCTGCCAGTAGTCTTTTCAGCTCGGGCACACACGAGCCGCAGCCCGTGCCGGCTTTGAGGCTGCTGCCAATGTCTTCGATGCTGCGCAAATTGCCCCGGCGGATGTCTTGCGTCAGGGTCTTCAGGCCGACCGAGAAACAGGCGCAGATGATGCGGCCCGCGTCGGCGGGGCCCGACGCCGAGTGGCCGGCCAGGGCGGAGGCCCGGTCGGTGACATTGTCCAATTGCCGGCCGATCTGGCCGGCCAGCCACTCGGCGGCGACATCCAAACCGTCCGGGGCCAGGAACAGGACCGCCCGCAACCGACCATCGTGCATCCAGGCATAGCGGGCTGTGTGCTTGCGCGCGTCGTGCACTTCCAGCGCCGTGGGCCCGAAGGCGCGACACAGGGCCTCGACGACCGGGGCCCGCTGGTCGGTCGCGTCGCCGGCCAGTTGCATCAGCTCGGCCCCCACGCCGTGGCGCCGCACCCACCAGGGAGCCTCCAGCGCCGGCAGATCGGCTCCCACCAGCAATCCCTGCCAGTTGGCGGTAAAGGGTTCGACCCGCACCGTCGTGTGCTTGGTTTCCGGCTGGCCAGAAATCGGGTCGGTGATGCCGGCAAACAGGCGGCCGGCCACCGCCCGGGAGGCAAAGCGGTCGTTCC
>DATJKV010000364.1:0-3088 GCA_035491155.1 Magnetospirillum sp.
CATCATGCGCTTGAGCTCGACCTCGTCGGGCGCCTCTTCCCTGGGGGTCTGCGCCCGCCCCATGGTGGGCTCGCCCGACGCCATCATGCGCTCCATGGCAATGACGCCATCGGCCGAGCGGGAGAGGGAGGCGTAGACGTCGCGCGGCAGGTTGGCCTTGCCCCAGGCCGATACCTGGCGGGCGGTCTCGGACCAGCGGGCGTCGCCGCCGTAATGGTCCTTGAGGCGGTCCAGATGGCGGCGCTGATCATACTCGGCAGCCATCCGATCCATCGCGGGCAGCATGCATTCATGGGCCAGGTCGTAGACCAGCTGGGCTTGGGGGTTGGAGAAGCCGGCGGCATGCAGGCGAGAATTCACCCCCGGATCGCTGGACAGCATCTCGTGACTGGTTTCGATGTGGTATTGCTCGGGCTGATCGGGAATTCCCATGGCGCGCCGGAAGCCGCAGACGTCGTCGCCGCTGGCATCCGGACCGGGGACCTTGACCATGGTATGCATGCGGCGCTCGAGATCCAGATAAGCGCGCAGCAACGCGTCGGTGCGGATCTGGCCGCTGGCGGCATCCCAGAACTTCTCGGGCACCTGGGCCGGGCGTTCGACTTCGGCGGGCTCCAGGGAATCTTCGTAATGCATGACGTTCTCCTAGGAATGTGGGTCAGCGACCGTCGCGGCCGCGCCGGATCAGGGATTGCAGGTGCAGCACCAGCTGGCGCTGCCCTTCGAGCATGCGCAGCGCCGCGTCCGAGGCCTCGGCCCCCAGGCAGCGGGCAGTGGTGAGCTGCGCCAGATACTCCATGGCAGCCTCGCCATCGGCACCGGCGAACAGGCGGGCGAACAGCCGCGCCAGCCGCAGGCGGTCGTCCTCATCGGGTGGCAGCGAGGGCTCCGACCAGGGCCAACCGGGATCAGACATGGCCACCTCCCTGGACCTGGGCGGCCGTGGCGGGACCATTCCCCAGCGAGGCCGCCAACTTGGCCAGCGCTCCGGCATCGATTCCCGCGGGCGCGGTTCCAGCCCCGGTCATCAGCTCGGCGGGAATGTTGAAGGCCCGGCCCAACCACCTGGCTGCCGCCGCCGCGTCCACCGCCTGCATGCCGGTGGGCCCCAACTGGGCCAGCGCCGACAGCCAGGTGAGCAGGTTCTTGGCGTCGCGCTGGGCCTGGCTCTGGGCCAGGGGCGAACGGTACTGCAGGTCGATGGCATGGCCGTCGATCAGCAGTTCGGGTATTTCGCCCCGGCGCCGTAGGATCGACACCGCCCGCAGGATCAGCGGGGTCAACAGCTCGCATTGCAGCCGGCCGTAGGTGGCGCCCAGCAGGCGCGCCATTTCGGCCGAACGCTCCAGCACCTCGGTGGCGGTCATGCGCGGGGCGTCGGGCTGCCCCAGCTTGTCCACCAGAAGCGCGTGGCGGATACGGCCGCGCAGGTCTTCCAGCACCAGCTGGGAGATGTCGAAGCGCCCCGGCGCCTGCAACGGCTGCAGCCCACCCGAGCCCACCGCCTTGGGGATGATGGTGCCCGGCACCAGCTTGATGTTGGCCGGGTTCAGCACGCCGTCGTCGTCGGCCTGCCAGATGCCGGTAACGGCGATGGTGGCGTTCTTCAACACCAGCTCGACCACCTTGTTGGCCGTCTTGATGTCGGGCAGCGCCTTCATCACCGGCGAGCGGCCATAAGCCTCGCCCGGCGCTTTCAGCCAGCGGAAGTTGATGAAGGGGCTCCGTTCGAAGCGCCCTTCGGCCAGCAGCGCCTCGTCGCCATCCTCTTCTTCCAGCACCGCGGCATAGCGATAAAAATGGCCCGTCTCGGAGGGCACCACCGCCTCGACCACGCCGAAGCGCAACTCGGGGTCGTCCTCGGCCTTTTTCACTAGGGCGTCGGACAGGGCGGCGACGGGAAAGCGCGCCTTCAGGCCGGCCAGCGTCAATTCGGAACGGCGGAAGGTGGTGTCCAGGCGGCCGTCCACCCCTTCCTCCAGCACCACCTGACCGAGCGGCACGGCGGAAAACCGGAAGGCCGAGCTGTCGCCCGGCGGCGCTTCCTCAAACAACAGTGCGGCGGTGCCCCCGGTGACCACGTCCAGATAGCACTGGTGCATTTCCACCGCAAAGTTGGAGCGGTCGAAGTGGGATTGCAGCACCAGCGCCACCTTGTCCAGCAAAGGGGCTGCGCGCTCGCGCTCGTCGGCCATCAGATCGGGTCCGGCAGCCAGGCCGAACCATTGCGCCCAAGGCGGCGTCAGTTCGGACAGCAGGCTGGCGGCCAATTGATCCACCGCGTCAGGAGCGGTACCATCGAACAGGCGATCGCCCTTCTTCTCGCCCGGCACCGGCTGGTGCAGCACGGCGTCGCGCAACGGCAGGGCATAGTCGTAGCATTCCTGCCAATGCCCTTCCCATGGGGCGCGGCGCTGCTTGGCCTTCTGGTAGCGCTTGAGCAGCAGTGCCGGATCGCGGTCGGGCCCCAACAGGGATTCATCGCCGGGAATTTGGTCGGCCATGCCTATTCTCCCAGCAATGTCTTGGTGGTGCGGACAGCGGACGAATCAGCCGGGGCCAGCACGCCGGAATCCGACGTGGCGATCATGCCGGCGCGGCCACGACGGTTGCGCGCCATGGCATCCAGCCGCTCCTTGCGCGCCTCTTCCTCGGGATCGGTTGTCACCGGCGCGGGCGGCGGGGTGTAGGTGGGGGCAGAGGGCCCGCCGCCAAAGAAACCACCCATGGGAACCTCCTCAATTGGGAACCTAGTCAGGAACCGCCGACTCAAACGAAAACCCGGCGGATCGTTGATCCGCCGGGTTTCCGGACGCAGTTCTGCTGTTGATGCCACTGACTATATACCTACATATCGCCCTCAGTCAAACGATATTTTCTCGTTTTGTTCAGGTGGCCGTACAGCTGCCATGGCGTCAGTACGGAACGGGCGTGAATTCCCAGGATTCGCTTGACGGTTTCGACGCATGAGCACATGGCAAAGGGGGCAACACGCCTATGAGTAGCGATATTTTTTACCGCAACCACCTCCAGGCCATGCAGGCGGTACCAGGCCGCAAGATCAAATTCCTTGGAAACCGGAAAATGT
>DATJKV010000365.1:0-2402 GCA_035491155.1 Magnetospirillum sp.
AACTGAAAAAGGCCTTGGGCTGAATGCTGCTGAACGGCGTCCACCTGCTGCCCGATCTGTCGGGTGCGCTGATCTGTCCCAAGGAACGGCTGGTGGCGTTTTCCGACCCCATCGCCGATCCGGCGGCACGTCAGGCGCCGCTGGACGCCGTCGATCTGGTCAAGCGCCTGACCGCGGTCCTGCGCCAACGGCGGCCCGCCAAGGTGGTGTGGCTGGGTGGCGCCCTACCCGCGCTGCAGGAGAACGGCCGGCTAGCCAAGCGCGAGGCTGATGCGGTGAATGCCTTGGCACAGGCCCATGAGTGGCACTGGCTCAAGGACGGTGACGAAGTGAAACTTGGCGGCCTCACCTTCCGCCCCACCGCCCAGGCCGGCGCCAGCGCACCGGGTGAAGTCTCGGCCCAGCCATGGCCGGTGGCCAGCGTGGATGGCCAAACCTGGCCCTGCTTCGTCATCGACGGCCGCCGGTTGGTGCTGCCAGCCTTCGGCGGCCGGGACGACGGCGTCAACGTGCTGTCGCCCCGATTTCAGCAGTTGTTTCGCCGCCCGTTCCAGGCCCTGATGCTGGCGGGCGGGCGCATCCTCACCAAACCGCGTGCCCGCCTGGAAGCGCCACCGCCTTCCTATGCCGAGATGCGGCGGAAGTGACCCTCACGGCCACCCGGAAATCCTTTTCTTCACCACGCGGATAATGGCCCGCAGGACGGGAAGTTTTTCATAGACCTGCTCACCAGCGTCCCAATGTTCGGTATGGGCGGCGACACGCCCCTGGGTGTCGAAGCGGATTTCGGTCACCCCGTCGCAAATCCACGGCAGGCCCTGGCGGATGCTCTTGGGCCGGCAGGTGAAGTGCCAACGCAGGAAGCAGGTGTCGCCGTCGCAGGCGCAGTGGGTGAAGGTGTACCGGGGGTCCTCGATGTCGTCGAACATCCGGGCGAACACCCGCTTGACGCTGTTCAGGCCGCGGGCGTCGACGAAGGGGTCGTGGTAGTGGATGTCCGAGGCGGCCAGGTGGTCGAGCGCGCCCAGGGAACCGGGGGCCAGGGTTTCGAGGAAGCTGCGCCAGGCGTGGCATCGGCAATCGTCGCGCATCGCCCTTCATCCCCGTAAAGCGGTCTTTCCCAATAGAACTGCCCTCTCCTAGATGGTCCCCATCAGCCCACCGGCAAAGGTCTTACCCCTTCGGGAGGACACCATTTACGCCCTCAGCCGAATGTCGCCCCGGCACCCGAGCGGATAAGCTCTCCGGGTGATCAAGGGCGCAGGAGGGGAACATGGAGGATCGCGATTGGATGGGTGCCGCCGTCGCCGTCATCGCCCTGCTCATGACTGCCGGCGTATGGATGTGGCCGTCGCAACACGCGGCAATCCACGCACCCCGCCACCTGAGCGATGCGCGCATTGAAGAAACGCGCGACCATGTGGCGCAATGGCGGGCCGAAGCCCGGCGCTGGGACGAGCCGGGCCCGGCCGGCCAGATGCTGGCCGCCGCGCGCTAGAGCGTTGAGCGAGCGGCCGTGCCGCCCCGAAAGGGGCAAACGACACCCGAAGGGCGGCCCGGCACGAAGTAACGGGTGGGCTCCGCCCACAAGCGGCCGGGATGGCCGCGCCCGGCGAGGGACAATACGTGATGCAGATTTCCCTGCATCACGGTCTAAACGGCAAGCGTCATCCTGACCGGGGCAACCACACGCCTCGACAGGTGCGCATAAGATCGGCCCAATCGGCCATGACCGTATGCATGCCGGCCGACAATTCGTCGGACACGGTAAGCAAATCAGGCGGCGGCAACGCAAGACAGGCCTCGGCGGTGCCGCTCTCGCGGTGGACCACCATGCCGAGCTTGGCCGCAAGCGCCAGCATGGCGCGGTTATCGGCTTGGCACAGGGTGTAGAGCTTCGCGGCCCGCCGATTGCGCGCCCAGGCGATGGCCCGGCGGAACAGATCGGCGCCGATGCCTTGGGTGCGCACGTCGGGGTCCACCGACACGCCCACCTCGGCGATGTCGTCGGCAAAGGCCACGTGGGCTCCGCCCGCCAGCCGGTCGTCGGTGAACGCTCCCAGGATCAGGTCGTCGGGGGAAATGCTGGCGACATAGCGGTCGATGATCTCGTCCGCCACCTTGGCGTGGGCAAAGCGGAACTGCCGGTCATCGGGCGGCAGCCGCTTCAGATGCTCGGCGAATAGCAGTTTCTCATGGGCGTGCAGCTTGCGGATAAGCATGGTCCAGCCTCCGTTCCTGCCATGGTCGATGGTAAAACCGCATCGTTGTGCAGTGCAACACGTTTTTGTGCGTTCGCGAAAAATTCCCCAAAGCTCGCGCATAGACCAAACAAGAAGGGCGCCCCTGGGGCGCCCTTCAATGATACAGATGGAGAGAAGCCTACTCCAACCGGCCCAGCG
>DATJKV010000366.1:0-3483 GCA_035491155.1 Magnetospirillum sp.
GGGCTGAGGCGCGGGCGGCCGGCGGGCAGCACCAAAGCGGCGGCCACGTCCTCGGGCAGCAGCTCCAGCGCCTCGGACAGCGGCGACGGGCCGGCGTACAGCACTTCGCAAGGCGGCAGGGCGCCTTCCATGGCCTCGCCCTCGGGTCCCGCCAGCACGACCACCGGGTCCAGGCCGGTAGCGAGCGCCGCCTCGACCTCGGCCACCGGGGCGGCCTCGCCGGCCTGGACGATGGCGGCGATGCGGCCGCGCCGCGCCGGCGGTTCCAGCCAGGCGCTGGCGCGCGGGGGGGCGCCCAATTGCTTCAGCAGGCCGCCGGCGCCCATGCGCATGATGTCCTCGGGTTTGATCGTCACGCCGGCGGCGACCCGGGCCAGCACCCAGTCCAGCCCGTTGGGCTTGGCCGAGCGGGCGCAACCGGGCAGGTTGACCACCGGCACCGCGCCCACATGGCCGAGCAGCAGCAGATTGCCGGGATCGGCGGGCATGCCGAAATGGTCGATGCGGCCGCCGGCCTTGAGGATGGCGCCGGGCACCACATCGCGCCGGTCCACCGTGGCCGAGGCGCCGGCGATCAGCACCAGCTCGGTGCCCAGGCCCAGCGCCTTGGCGATGGCGCGCTCCACCGAGCCCACGTCGTGCGGGCAGGTGAGTTGGTGGGCGATGGCGCCGCCCAGCGCCTCGACCCGGCTGCGGGTCACGGCGGCGGTGGCGGCCATCACCTGCTCGTTCAGGCCGGGCAGGGTGGTGGAGATCAGCACCGCCGACAGCGGCCGGAACGGGCGCACCGACACCAACGGCCCGCCGGTGGAGGCGTAGGCGGCGCAGGCGTCCAGCACGCGGCGGTCGACGCCGAACGGGATGATCTTGACGGTTGCCACCATCTGGCGCGGGCCGACGCGCTCGAAGGCGGGAGCGGTGGCGACGGTGACCGCCTCGTCCACCAAATTCAGCCGGTCCAGCCGCTCGCGGTCGAACACCAGCAGGCCGCGCCGGGTGGCAAACAGGTTGCAGCGGCCGGTGAAGGGGGCGTTGACGGTGACGCCCGGCCCGGCCAGCGCGGCGGCGACCAGGCCGGCGGCCTCGTCCTCGCCCACGTCGTCGGCGCCCAGGCGGGCACCGGTGAGGAAGTTGATGCCCGCTGCCTTCAGCAGCCGCAGGTCATCGGCGGTCAGCACCCGGCCCTTCTTCAGCACCATGCCCGGCAGGCGCAGGGAATGGGCGAGGATCAGCCCCTGGGCGTCGTCGACCCGTTCCTCACCAAACTTCATCGCATGTCCCTTCTGGCCGGTGGCCGGCGGAGTGTAGTGTCTGTTCCCCATATGGTGAAGCGCCGGCTCTTTCGGAGGGCTTGCGGGGCATTGGCGGTTTCTCCGCTCGGGCGCTATCATGATGGGCACCGGTCGAGCTAAAGGATAGGGCGACAGGACCGGACGAGGGAGCTTGGACCATGCCGTTCGCGGTGAAATCGAGCCTGGATGTGGTGTTCTGGTTCTCCGACCGGGCACTGAATGACCGGGAGTATATCCAGCCGCAGAAGCTTCACCGGCTGATGTTCCTGGCGCAGGCCTATTATTCGGTGGCCTATCCCGGCCGCAAGCTGATGCCGGCCACCTTCGTGTCCGATGATTTCGGCCCCGTCGAGCCCACCGTCTTCCACGCCTTCGCCTATGGCCGGCCGCACATGGTCGAGGCCAATCCCGTCCCCGACACGGTGGCGCATTTCCTCGACAGCATCTGGCGCCGGTTCGGCCAGTACAGCGCCGAACAGCTGAACAAGAAGCTGGCCGAGCATGCGCCGGTGGCCGAGGCCTTGGCCAAGGGGCTGGGTGAGGAAATCTCGCTGGCCGCCATGGTGAAGTACTACGGCGCCGAAGTGGCCAACCGCCGCGGCCCCGGCGCCCCGGCCGCCGCCGAGGTGGTGCGCCCGCGCCTGATGCGCTCGCAGGACGGCAAGGCGGTGGCGGTCAAGGCGTGGACGCCCAAGGCGCTGGGCGGCAAGTAGGCTTAGCGCGCCAGTTCCTCGTACCAATCCTGTGGGAAGGCCGCCTCGGCGCGGGCGCCGTGATTGAACGGCGCCTTCAGGCCGGCGGGGAAACGTTCGGCCATCAGGCGGTGGTACTCGGCCTTGGGCTGCAGGCCGCGCTTGTCGGCCAGGTAGGTGAACCAGCGCACACCGGCGGCCACGTGGCGGGTTTCGTCGTGGTAGATGACGTCCAGCGCCGGCGGGGTCAGCGTGTCGCCGTTGCGCGCCAGCCGCTCCATGGTCACCGGCGTGGTGTCCACCCCTCGCGCCTCCAGCGTCATGGGCACCACCGCCAGCCGGGCGATCAGGTCGTCCGATGTCTTTTCGGCCGCCTGCCACAGGCCGTCATGGGCTGGCAGGTCGCCATAGGTGGCGCCCAGCGTGTTCAGCAGCTCTTCCAGCATCTCGAAATGGATGGCCTCGTCGAGGGCGACCTGCACCCAATCGTCGGCGAAGGCCTTGGGCATGTGCTCGTGCGTGAAGCGGGCCAGGATGTCCCAGGCCAGGTCGATGGCGTTCAGCTCGATATGGGCCAAAGCGTGCAGCAGCCCGATGCGGCCCTTGTCGCCGCCATAGGCACGCTTGGGCATCTCCTTGGGCGGCAGCAGCTGCGGCCGCTCGGGCCGGGCCGGGCGGGCAGGGGGAAGGGTGTTGCCGATCTCAACGATGCGGCCCGAGAACCAGTCCTCGGCCAACCGGCGGGTCAGGCGGCATTTTTCCATGGAATCGGCGGTGGCAAGGGCCGACACGGCAGCGGCGGATAAGGTGATCATGGTGACAAGCCTAGGCAATTCGTTACGCCCCGTCCACGCATAGTGTCCTGGCAGAGATACCTTCGTGTAATCATGGGGTTACCACAGCCCAGATTGCGTGCACTTTCAGTTTCGTGTGTCCTGGGCAGAGGCCAGTTGCGTGGAGAGCCCGATGTCTGGACGCTTGTCGGCATTGTCCGTCAAGGCACGCATTGTCGCCTTGGCCGGCCTTGCGGCGCTTTCGCTTATTCTGGTCGTGGCGATCTTTCTGGTCAGCAACGGCATGCTGGCCGACGCCCAGGCCAGGGCCGACCGGCTGGATGCCATGGTGCGTGCCAGCCGCGAGCTGCGCATCGCCACGCTGGAGATGCGCCGCGACGAAAAGGACTTTCTGATGCGGCACCAGTTGTCCTACGCCGACGCCGGCCATCGCGCCGTGGAGGAGGCGCGCCGGCAGGTTGACGTGCTGATGGGATTGGACCGCGAGGGGCAGGTCGGCGAGTCGCTGGCGGCCTTGCGCGGCGGCCTGGACGCCTATGCCAAGGGCTTCGCCCGCGTGGTCGAGGCCGAGCAGGGCAAGGGCCTTACCCCCGAGGACGGCGCCGCCGGCCGCCTGCGTGGGATCATCCACAAGGCCGAAGCGGTGATCGCCGCCCTCGACGACGCGCCGGCCATGGTGCAGATGCTGTCCATGCGCCGGCATGA
>DATJKV010000367.1:0-3486 GCA_035491155.1 Magnetospirillum sp.
ATGGCCAACAACATTCAGGAAAGCGTGCAGGCGTTCCAGCAGATCGTCGGCGCCACCAACCAGCAGCAGATCGGCCTGGAGCAGGTGACCCAGGCTTTGCACGAGATTCGCGTCGCCAGCCAGCAGACCGCCGCCACTACCGGCCAGCTGGAAAAGGCGGCGGTGGAACTCTCCCGCCTGGGTGAGCAGTTGGCCAAGACCCTGGAGAAGTACAAACTTTGATCGGCATCCGCGAAAGGCTGCTGGCTGCGTTCCAGGTTGAATATCAGGAACACCTGGAGGCCATGCGGAAGCTCGTTGACGAGCTGACGCGGCGGACGGAAGGCAGCGGCATCGCTCAACTGGATGAAACCTTTCGCCGCGCCCATTCCCTCAAGGGCGCGGCCCGCGCCGTTGATTTGCTGCCCGTCGAGCAGTTGTCGCATCGCCTGGAGACCCTGTTCGCCCGCATTCGCTCGGGCCAGATGCGTCTGGATCCCGAACTGGGCGCCGTCATCAATTGCTGTCTGGACGGTATCGAGGACTGGGTCACCGCCTTCGTCGGCGGCCAAACCCCGGCCGACACCGCCGAAGTGGTTGCCCTGATCGAGGCGTGGCTCAATGGCGAGCGACCGCCGCCGGTGCCGGTCCCGGTGGCGCCCGCCGAGATCGTGCCCGCCGAGATACTGGCCGCCGTACCGGCACCCGAGCCCGTCCCGGTCCCCGAGCCCATCTGCGCGCCCGAGCCGCCCAGGACACCGGTGGTGGCCGAGGAAACCGTGCGCGTGCGCGCTGTCCATCTCGACCGGCTGTTGCGCTCGTCCAACGAATTGCTCACCGAGACCATGAACCAGCGCTCGGTCACCGAGGGCTTGCTGGATATGGATCGCCGCTTGTCCGAGCTGGACAAGCTATGGCGCCGCCTGCGCAAGCTGAGCGCGGCGACGGCGCGCGACCTCGGCGATGGCGACCGCGCCGCCCAGCTTGAACGCCAGGCCGACGCCCTTGAGCAGCAACTGCGCACCATCGGCCGCCGGACCCGGCTGTCGCGCCGCCAGCAGCAGCGGACAGGCTGGACCCTGCGCCAACTGGCCGCGGAAGTGCAGCAGGAGGTGCGTGACGCCCGCATGGTGCCGGCGGAAAGCGTGTTTGCCGGCTTCCGCAAGATGGTCCGCGACCTTGCCAAGGAATCTGGCAAGGTGGTGGATGTGCAGGTCGGCGGCCTGGACGTCGAGGCCGACCGCATGGTTCTCCAGGGCCTCAAGGACCCAGTGATGCACCTGCTGCGCAACGCGCTGGCGCACGGTGTCGAGCTGCCGGCCGAGCGCCAGGCTGCGGGCAAACCGCCCAGCGCCGTGGTGGGCTTGCGCTTCGCCGTCACCGACGGCCGATTGGTGCTTAGCGTCGAGGACGACGGGCGTGGTGTCGACTTTGACAAGATTCGCACCAAGGCGGTGGACCTTGGCCTGTTCACCGATGTGGAGGCGGCCGAGCTGTCGCGCCAGACCCTGGTGGACATGATCTTCGACCCAGGTTTCTCCACCATGGGCGCGGTGGACGATCTGGCGGGGCGCGGCATGGGCCTGTCGGTGGTGCGCGAATCGGTGACCATGATGAACGGCACCGTCGAGGTGCTGCCGCGCGAGCCCTCGGGCACCCGCTTCCGTATCTCGCTGCCCTTGTCGGTGTCCACCCAGCGCCTGTTCCTGGTGGGCTGCCAGGGCCATACCTACGCCGTTCCCACGGAAGGCATCGACCGCCTGTTCCGTGTTCCCGCCGAGGCGGTGAAGACGGTGGAAGGCAAGTCGGTGGTCTATCTCGGCAACCAGCAACTGCCGTTGCTGTCGCTGGCGCATCTGCTGGCACTGGGCGAGACGGCGGTGAAGGTCAGCCGCAACGTGGTGCCGCTGATGGTGCTGAAGAACGGCGACCGCCGGGTCGGCGTGGCGGTGGATGAATTCCTCTCCATCCGCGAGGCGCTGGTCAAGGATATCGGCGTGCCGGCCGCCATGGGCACCATGGTGGCGGGTGGCATGCTGCTGGAGGACGGGGCCGTCGCCCTGGTGCTGAACCCGTTCGAGATCGTCGAGACCTTCCGCAAGTCCGGCTCCATCCGCGTGCTCACCACGGTGGAAAAGCCGGCCGAGCGGCGCGTGCCGGTCATCCTGGTGGTCGACGACTCGCTGACCACCCGCACGCTGGAAAAAACCATTCTGGAAGCCCAGGGCTACGTGGTCCGCCTGGCGGTGGACGGCATCGAGGCCCTGGCCAAGCTGCGTGCCGAGCACGTGGACCTGGTCATTTCGGACATCCAGATGCCCCGCCTGGACGGCTTCGGCCTGCTCCAGGCCATCAAGGGCGACCAGGCGCTGAAGACGGTGCCGGTCATCCTGGTCACCTCGCTGGAAGAGCGCGAGGACCGCGAACGCGGCCTGGCGCTTGGCGCCGACGCCTATGTGGTCAAGCGTAAGTTCGACCAGAAGGAACTGTTGGAAACCATTGGTCAGATCCTATGAGCAAGAAGATCCGTGTCCTCATCGTCGAAGATTCGCTGGTTGTCCGCGAGCTGCTGAAGCACATCATCGGCTCGGACCCGCGTTTCGACGTGGTGGCGGCGGTGGAAAGCGCCGAGGAAGGCCTGGCGCTGCTCGATGTGGTCGAGCCCGACATCATCTCGCTGGATATTCGCCTGCCGGGTATGAACGGCCTGGACGCCACCTTGCAGATCATGGCCAAACGTCCCACCCCCATCGTGGTGGTGGCGGCCAATGTGGACGACGACGAGCTGAACATCGCCATGAACGCGCTGCGCGCTGGCGCGCTGGCGGTGGTGGAAAAGCCAGTGGGCGTCACCAACGCGGCCTTCGAGTCCATGGCCCAGCATCTGTGTACCCAGCTGGCGATCATGAGCCAGGTCAAGGTGGTGCGCCAAGGCATCGACCGGGGTCTGCGGTTCGGGACCGCCGAGGCGCCCACCGGCATGCGCCGGCCGGCCCAGGGCTTCGGGCTGGTGGGCATCGTCTCCTCCACCGGCGGCCCGCAGGCATTGGTCCAGCTGCTGGGCAGCCTGGGCAGCGACTTTCCCTTGCCGATCCTGCTGGTGCAGCACATCACCGCCAGCTTCCTGGAAGGCTTTGTCTCGTGGCTCGCCGGGGTGACGCCGTTCGCCGTGCAGATTGCCAAGGGCGGCGAGGCGCCCGAGGCCGGCCGGGTCTATGTGCCGCCAGCCGACCGCCACCTGGCGCTGAAGGAGGGCCGCCTGGTGCTGCTGGACACACCGCCGTTGCACAGCCAAAAGCCGTCGGGCTCGGTGCTGCTGTCCTCCGTGGCCAGGGACATGGGCCGGCGCGCCATCGGTGTAGTGCTGACCGGCATGGGCAGCGACGGTGCCGACGGAATGGCCGAACTGCACAAGGCGGGGGGCCACACCATCGCCGAGGATGAAAGCACCTGTGTGGTTTACGGCATGCCCGCGGCGGCGGCCAAGCTGGGGGCGGTCAAGGACAT
>DATJKV010000368.1:0-1508 GCA_035491155.1 Magnetospirillum sp.
ACCACCGATGTCATCGCCGTCTGCATGGTCGGCGTCGGGTGTTTGGGGTCCCCCACCACCACGCGCATGGCCATCTGGATTTCGCCGTTGCGCACCAGTTCCATATGGGCGGCGGGCAGGTTCACGGCGATGTGGGTGGAGTCCAGGGTGCGCGGCATCCAGCGCCAGCGCTCGAGATTGGCCACGATCTGCTTCAGCCGCTCGTCTGCACTGACGTTGAGGGCAGCCAGGGTGGATTTGCCCACGGCCCCGTCGGCCTCGATGCCATGGCGAACCTGGAATTTGCGCAAGGCGCTGGCCAGATGCTGGTCGAGCACCTTGCCCTTGTCATGCTTGGCATCCAACTCGCCAGTCACAATCAGACGGCGGCGCACCGCCGGGAGGCGGTCGTCCTCCATGCCCGGCTTGATGCTGGGGCCGTCCGGGATGACCGCCCAGCCGCCATTGCGGACCAGCACCCGGTAGCGCTCCAACGTCTGCTTGAGGCGCTGATAGCCGGCAAAGGCGGGCGGCAGCGGCTCGATCGCGCTTGCCAAGTCGGTGCCGCTGGCCAAGTCGCGCAGCACCTTGGTCGCATCGAAGGCGGGGCGGGTCTCGGGGCCCATGCCGCCCACCTGGCGGGTGGGCGCCACCCGGCCGGTGGCGAGGTCGCGGGTAAAGCGGGCCAGGGCGTCGGACACCAGCAGGTCGTGGTCCAAGTCGTTGCCGGTGGCGCTGACCGTATAGCTTTCCGGCGCCAGCCCCTCGCCGTGGGCCAGGGCCTGCAAGTCGGTCAGCAGGCGGTCGGCGGCGGACTCACCCTGGCCGTTCCAGGCCAGGCGGTAGCCACGCTGCCGGTAGAATTCCTTCAGCGGCGCCAGTTCGACCATGCGCTCGCCGACCTTGACCGCACCGGCGACGTCCTCAAGGCGGCGCTGGATGTCGACCGGGTTCTCGGCCAAAGCGGGAAGGGCGGTCGCGCTGGCAAGCGCCAGGGCCAGGGAAACCAACAAGGGGCGGGCAAAGGACAATTGACTGAAACCCTAAAGCTGCCGATGGGCGCCGATACCCCATTATAGGACCCGGCGTGCTTGCCTGCGCGCACGATTCGGGTCCTGCACCGAGTGTGCCGTACGCCCCACCGGCTGGACGCACTCCTATGGATATATAATCCGCGCCTTATGGAGCAATGGCATTCCGAGCCGCGCGCGCTGTTGCGGTCACAGTGCGGCTGGAATGCAACAGTGTGCAGCGCGATTAGGCGGCAGCCCTGCCGGACGCCGCCTAAAATCGGGGCAGCCGACTCAGCCCTGCGCCCAGGGCAGACCCGAGGCCTTCCAGCCGGCGCCGGCGCCCCGGTGGCGGTCGCCGTCCAGCGGGCCTTCGAACCCGTCCAGGATGTTGTAGCTGTGGGCGAAGCCCAGCTGGGTCATCAACTCGGCCGCCGCCTTCGAGCGCACGCCCGAGCGGCACAGGAACAACAGTGTGTCGTCCGGCTGCACGCCCTGGCTTTTCAATTGGTCGGCAAA
>DATJKV010000369.1:0-2088 GCA_035491155.1 Magnetospirillum sp.
GCGTTTTTATCGAAAGCCGGATGGCTTAGCCGACGATCTCGCACTGCGAGAAGAAGTAGGCCACTTCGACGTTGGCGTTCTCGAGCGAGTCGGAACCGTGCACCGAGTTGGCCTCGATGGACTCGGCGAAGTCGGCGCGGATGGTGCCGGCGGCGGCATTGGCCGGGTTGGTGGCGCCCATGATGTCGCGGTTCTTCAGAACAGCGCCTTCGCCTTCCAGCACCTGGACGACGACCGGGCCGGAAATCATGAACGAGACCAGCTCGCCGAAGAACGAGCGCTCGCGGTGCACGGCGTAGAAACCCTCGGCCTGCTCCTTGGTCAGGCGGACGCGCTTCTGGGCGACGATGCGCAGGCCGGCTTCCTCGAAGCGGGCATTGATCTTGCCGGTGAGGTTGCGGCGGGTCGCATCCGGCTTGATGATCGACAGGGTGCGTTCGATAGCCATTTTGGTAGAATCCTTTTCGGCGGTTAGCGCGCTGCCGCCCAGCCTTCCCATCGGTACGGGCGGGCGCGCACAAATGCCCCCGGTCCGGCCGGCGGTCCGGGGGTTGGCGGGTTATACAGCCTTCGCCCGATAAGGGCAACAGGGATGGCGCTTGAGGGGCTGCCGTGTTATTCGGACGCCGCCATGCTTCACATCAACGATCTCGTCTTCCGCATCGGCGGGCGCACCCTTCTCGACAACGCCACCGTCCACGTGGCCGCCAGCGCGCGCGTCGGCCTGGTGGGGCGCAACGGCGCCGGCAAGTCCACCCTGTTCAAGCTGATCCTGGGCGACTACCACGCCGATGCCGGCGAAATCCTGATCCGCCCCCGCGCGCGCGTCGGCTGCGTGGCGCAGGAGGCGCCCGAGGGCGAGACCTCGCTGACCGATTGCGTGCTGGCCGCCGACGCCGAGCGCACCGCCCTGCTGGCCGAAGCCGAGGATTGCCACGACGCCCACCGCATCGCCGAAATCCACGAGCGCCTGAACGCCATCGATGCCCATTCGGCGCCTGCCCGCGCCGCCGCCATCCTGGCCGGCCTGGGCTTCGATGCGGAAGCGCAGGCGCGCCCGGTCTCGTCCTTCTCGGGCGGCTGGCGCATGCGCGTGGCCCTGGCCTCGGCGCTGTTCGCCCGCCCCGAATTGTTGCTGCTGGACGAGCCCACCAACCACCTGGACCTGGAAGCGACCCTGTGGCTGCAAAGCTTCCTGGCATCTTATCCCGGCACGCTGATCGTCATCAGCCATGACCGCGAGCTGCTGAACGAGGTGTGCACGCGCATCGTCCATCTAGAGGCCTGCAAGCTCAATTCCTACGGCGGCAATTACGACGACTTCGTCCGCGTCCGCCGCGAGAAGATGGAGCTGGCCGCCAAGGCCCAGGCCAAGCAGCTGGAGCAGCGCCGCAAGATTCAGGCGTTCATCGACCGCTTCCGCGCCAAGGCGACCAAGGCCGCCCAGGCGCAAAGCCGCATCAAGATGCTGGAGCGCATGGAACCGGTGGTGTCGGTGGTGGAGGAACGCTCGTTCACCTTCGACTTCCCCGATCCCGAGCCTTTGAGCCCGCCCATCGTGGCGATGGAAGGCGGCGTCGCCGGCTATGGCGACAAGGTGGTGCTGCGCGGCCTCAATATGCGCATCGACATGGACGACCGCATCGCGCTGCTGGGCGCCAACGGCAATGGCAAGTCGACGCTGTCCAAGGTGCTGGCCGGCCGTCTGAACCTGCTGGGCGGCGAAATGCGGCGCTCGGGCAAGCTGAAGGTGGGTTATTTCGCCCAGCATCAGACCGAGGAACTGCGGCTGGACCGCACGCCCTACGACCACATGGCCGAGCTGATGAAGGACGCGCCCGAGGCCAAGGTGCGCGCCCAGCTGGGCCGCTTCGGTTTCGAGCAGGACCGCGCCGACGTCAAGGTAACCAACCTGTCGGGCGGCGAGAAGGCGCGCCTGCTGTTCGCCCTGATGAGCCGCGACGCGCCCAACCTGATGATCCTGGACGAACCCACCAACCACCTGGACATCGATTCGCGCGAAGCCCTGGTGGCGGCGCTGAACGCCTATGAGGGCGCGGTGGTACTGGTCAGCCACGACCCGCACCT
>DATJKV010000370.1:0-7756 GCA_035491155.1 Magnetospirillum sp.
CGTGTTGGATCAGGCCGAATACCTGGCCGATGCCGAGCGCTGGTTCGCCGATGCCGACTTGGACCATGACGGCCAGATCACCCCGGACGAGCTGGCCACCATCCGCAACCGCCTGGCGCCCGAGCCCGAGGCGGCCGCGGACGATCCGGAAAACGCGCGGCGTTCGCACAATATGGCGTTGTTGCGCCGCCCCTCGCAGGTGCGCACCGAGCCGGTGATGGAGGCCGACACCAACGCCGATTTCCGCGTCACCAAGACCGAGTTCCGCACCTGGGCGCTGTCGCAATTCGCCGCGCGCGCCCATCAGGGGGTGATCGCGCAAGGCGAGGTGTTGGAAGCCTGCGCCAAGCCGCAGCACCACCCATCGCCTTGACGGCGCCCGTTTCACACCCAAAATAGAAGCCAAGGCCGTCGTCGCCGCCCATGGCGGGATGGGGCCGAAACCGGGTGCCGATTGATCGGGCCCAAAGTTCGTGTTCTCGCTCTGATCAGAGGAGGATGCCGTCACATGACCCGTCTGTCCGTCTTCAATTCGCCGCTGCTGTTGGGCTTCGATCATTTCGAGCGCGTGCTCGACCGCGTGTCGAAAAGCCAGGCCGAAGGCTATCCGCCCTACAATATCGAGCAGATCGGCGAGAACGGCCTGCGCATCACCCTGGCGGTGGCGGGCTTTTCCATGGATGACCTCGCGGTATCGCTGGAGGACAACCAGCTGATCATCCGCGGCCATCAGGTGGAGGACGAGCAGCCGGGCCGCATCTTCCTGCATCGCGGCATCGCCGCCCGCCAGTTCCAGCGCGCGTTCGTGTTGGCCGAGGGCATCGAGGTGAAGGCCGCCACCCTCGACAACGGGCTGCTGCATGTGGACCTGGAACGTCCCCGGCCCGAGCCGCGGGTGAAGTCCATCCCGATCCAGGGCGCCACCAAGGGTGCCGGGACGGCCGCCTCGGCCCAGGCCATCACGGTCGAGGCCGAGGAATCGGGCCG
This sequence comes from Magnetospirillum sp., assembly GCA_035491155.1. Lineage (GTDB taxonomy): Bacteria > Pseudomonadota > Alphaproteobacteria > Rhodospirillales > Magnetospirillaceae > Magnetospirillum. Next base: position 988 of record DATJKV010000370.1, read on the forward strand.
CTGCCGCAAGTAACAGACCGGCCAAAGATTGGAGGTCCCATGCCTATGTCAAACACCCACGCAGGTTCTACTGCGCCCAAGCCCATGAGCCAGGCGGATTTCGCCGCCTGGGGCGTGCCTGAAGTCGCGTTCATCAAGCGCGTCGTCGTCGACCAAGAGGAGGGCTGGTCCATCCACGCCGCCGACGGCACCCAGATGGGCCTTGCCCCCTCGCGCGAAATCGCCTTCGCCGCCGTGCGTCAGCACGAGTTGGAGCCCTTGAGCGTGCATTAAGATGGGGCGTGCACTAAGGTGCACGCCTAGGCTTCCCGCTTTTCCGACCTTCCCACCCAGATGGCGGTCACCAGCGCCGCCAGCCCACAGACACTGATCACCACCGCCATGGGTAGGGCCGTGCCTTCGCCGGCCATGCCCACCATGGGCGCTGCGACCGCGCCGATGACGAAGCGCAGCGTGCCCAACAGGGCCGAGGCCGAGCCGGCGGCGCGGCCGTGGTTGGCCAGCGCCAGCGCCGAGGCGTTGGGCGCGACCAGACCCTGGCTCGCCACCACCACGAACAGGCAGGCCAAGATCGCGTAAAGCCCCAGATCCAGCACCACCGCCGCCAGAAGGAAGACCGCTCCCAGCGCCAGTCCGCCTAGGCCGACCGCCATCAGGCGGGAAAGGCCGACCCGGTGGACCAGGCGGCCGTTGACCTGGGACATGGCGATCAGCCCCAGCGCGTTGGCGCCGAACACGGTGCCGAAGGCCTGTGGGCTGAGGCCGTAGATGTTTTGCAGCACGAAGGACGAGCCGGCGATGTAGGCGAACATGGCGGCGAAGGCCAGCCCGGCCACCGCGGCGGCGGTCAGGAAGTGGCGGTCGGCCAGCACGTTGGCGAAAGCGGCCAGGGCCGATTTGAAGCCCGCCGGATGACGCCGCTCGGGCGGCAGGGTCTCGGGAAGGACGAACGGCGTCACCGCCAGCAGCAACAGCCCCGCCACCGCCAGCACGGCGAAGATGCCGTGCCACGACACCACTCGCAACACCTGGGCGCCCAGGACCGGGGCCAGGATGGGCGCCAGGCCCATGACCAGCATCAGCAGCGAAAAGAAGCGCGCCGCCGCCGCACCGTGATAGAGGTCGCGCGCCACCGCCGTGGCGATGACCAGGGCGGCCGAGCCCGCCAACCCCTGGGCGAAGCGCGCCGCCACCAGGGCCGACGCGGTGGGCGCCAGCAGGCACAGCACCGACATCAGGGCATAGGCCGCCAACCCCACGAACAAGGGCCGGCGCCGCCCCACCGCGTCGCTCACCGGCCCCACCAGCAACTGCCCCAGGGACAGCCCCAGGATGCAGGCCGACAGGCTGGCCTGAATGGTTGACGGGCTGGCGTGGAAATCCCCGGCGATGTGGGGCAGCGCCGGCAGGTACATGTCGATGGACAGCGGCCCCAACGCGGTGATGCTGCCCAGGCAAAGAATGAAGCGCAGCTGGGGCTTGTCGGACATGAACGGACTCCAAGACCCTCTCCCACCATGTGGGAGAGGGAGGGGCCCATGCGTAGCATGGGAGGGTGAGGGGGCCAAGGAGCACCTCGTCTCCGGCTCCCTCACCCGGCCCTCCGGGCCACCCTCTCCCGCGCGCGGGAGAGGGGAATCACATTTACTTACTCCGCCGCCGCGGCTGCCGCCTTGGACGCCGGGTGTTCCAGGCGGGACAGCATTTCCTTCGGCACCACCTGAAGGAACTTGGGCAGCTCACGCGCCCAGTCGGCCAGGATGCTTTCGGCCCAGTGGCTTTGCGTTTCCTGAACGTGCTCCTTGATCAGCGCCTTCAGCACGCCTTCCCAATGCTCGGTCTCGACCTGCTGCCAGATGACGCTGTCGGGATTGGCCTTGGCGGCGAAGGTGCCGTCGACATCGTAGACGAAGGCCATGCCGCCGGTCATGCCAGCCGCGAAGTTGGCACCCACCGAGCCCAGGATCACCACGCTGCCGCCGGTCATGTACTCGCAGCCGTTGGAGCCGCAGCCCTCGATGACCGCCGAGGCGCCCGAGTTGCGGACGGCGAAGCGCTCGCCCGCCTGGCCGGCCGCGAACAGCTTGCCCGCGGTGGAACCGTACAGCACGGTGTTGCCGATGATGGTGTTCTCGTTGGACTTCAGCGAGCTGGAGACCGGCGGACGCACCACGATAGTGCCGCCCGACAGGCCCTTGCCGACATAGTCGTTGGAATCGCCGAACACCTCGAGCTTCAGGCCCTGCACCGCGAAGGCGCCGAGCGACTGGCCGGCCGAACCGCGCAGGCGCACGGTGATGTGGCCGGGCTGAAGCCCGGTCATGCCGTACTTCTTGGTGATCTTGTGCGACAGCTTGGTGCCGATGGCGCGCTGGACGTTGCGGACGTTGTAGGTCAGCTGCATCTTCTCGCCATCCTCGAGCGCCGGGGCGGCGTCGCGGATGATCTGGGCGTCCAGGGTCTCGGGGACCTCGTTGCGCTCTTCCTGGGTGCAATACCGGGCATGGCCGCCCGCATCGGCCTGGGCCAGCAGCGGGTTGAGGTCCAAATCGTCCAGGTGGGCGGCGCCGCGGCTGACCTGCTTCAACAGGTCGGTGCGGCCGATGATCTCGGTGAGCGACCGCACGCCCAGGCTTGCCAGGATCTCGCGGACCTCCTCGGCGATGAAGCTGAACAGGTTCACCACCTTGTAGGGGCTGCCGGTGAACTTGGCGCGCAGCGCCGGGTCCTGGGTGCACACGCCCACCGGGCAGGTGTTGGAGTGGCACTGGCGCACCATGATGCAGCCCATGGCGATCAGGCTGGTGGTGCCGATGCCGAACTCCTCGGCGCCCAGCATGGCGGCGATGACGATGTCGCGGCCGGTCTTCAAGCCGCCGTCGGTGCGCAGCTTGACGCGGTGGCGCAGGCGGTTGAGCGTCAGCACCTGATGGGCTTCCGACAGGCCCAGTTCCCACGGCAGGCCGGCGAACTTGATGGAGGTCTGCGGGCTTGCGCCGGTGCCGCCCACGTTGCCCGACACCAGGATGGTGTCGGCCTTGGCCTTGGCCACGCCGGCGGCGATGGTGCCGATGCCCGACCGCGACACCAGCTTCACCGTGACGCGGGCCTGCGGGTTGATCTGCTTGAGGTCGTAGATCAGCTGCGCCAGGTCTTCGATGGAATAAATGTCATGGTGCGGCGGCGGCGAGATCAGCGTCACGCCGGGGGTGGCGTGGCGCAGCTTGGCGATCTCGACGGTCACCTTGAAGCCGGGCAGCTGGCCGCCCTCGCCGGGCTTCGCTCCTTGCGCCACCTTGATCTCGATCTCGCGGCACATGTTCAGGTATTCGGCGGTGACGCCGAAGCGGCCCGACGCGATCTGCTTCACCGCCGAGTTGGCGTTGTCGCCGTTGGGACGCGGACGATAGCGCTCGCGGTCCTCGCCGCCCTCGCCTGACACCGACTTGGCGCCGATGCGGTTCATGGCGATGTTGAGCGCGCCGTGGGCCTCGGGGCTCAGGGCGCCCAGCGACATGCCGGGGGTCAGGAAGCGCTTGCGGATTTCGGTGATGCTTTCCACCTCGTCCACGCTGACCGGGGCGCCGGCGGGCTTGAAGTCCAGCAGGTCGCGGATGGTGATGGGCGGCAGCTTGCGCATGCCTTCCGAGTACTTCTTGTACAGGGAATAGCTGTCGGTGTTGCAGGCGGTCTGCAACGTGTGGATCAGCGTGCCATCGAAGGAATGGGCCTCCTGGCCGCGGCGGAAGCGATAGAAGCCGCCCACCGGCAACACGGCGGAATCGGCGCCGAAGCCCTTGCCGTGCTGTTCGATGGTGGTCTTCTCGACGCCGTTCAGGCCGATGCCCGAAATGCGGCTGGTCATGCCGGGAAAGAACTCGGCCACCAGCGAGCGGGACAGGCCGATGGCCTCGAAATTGTAGCCGCCGCGATAGCTGCTGATGACCGAGATGCCCATCTTGGACATGATCTTCAGCAGGCCCTGGTCGATGGCCTTCTTGTAGTTGCGCACGCCCTCTTCCAGCGTGATGCCGGGGAACAGGCCGCGGCGCCAGCGGTCGGCGATGGCCTCCTGGGCCAGGTAGGCGTTGACGGTGGTGGCGCCGACGCCGATCAGCACGGCGAAGTAATGCACGTCCAGCGCCTCGCCCGAGCGGACGTTGAGGCTGGTCCAAGTGCGCAGGCGCTCGCGCACCAGATGCGAGTGCACGCCGCCGGCGGCCAGGATCATGGGCAGGCCCACACGGTTCTCGCCGATGGCCTTGTCCGACAGGATCAGGTGGGTGCAGCCGGCGCGCACGGCCTCTTCCGCCTCGCGCCGCACCCGGGTCAGCGCGTCGCGCAGGGCATGTTCGCCGGCCTTGGGGTCGAAGGTGCAGTCGATCTCGGCCGCCGCCTCGCCCATGTAACGGCGCATGGCCTCGAACTCGGCGTTGGACAGCACGGGGCTGTCCAACGCCAGCACGTCGCACTGGGTCTCGTGCTCGTCCAGGATGTTGCCCAGGTTACCCAGCCGGGTGCGCAAGGACATCACGCGCGACTCGCGCAACGAGTCGATGGGCGGGTTGGTCACCTGGCTGAAGTTCTGGCGGAAGAAGTTGTGCAGGCCGCGATAGTGCTCGGACAGCACCGCCAGCGGGGCGTCGTCGCCCATGGAACCGATCGCCTCCTTGGCCTCCTCGACCATGGGATGCAGGATCAGCTCCATGTCTTCCATGGTCAGGCCATAGGCCAACTGGCGGCGCTTCAGCTCCTCGGCGGACAGCTCGACCGGCTCAGGGGCGCCGGTCTTGACCAGGCTGTCCAGCTCGGTGATGCGCTTGGTCCACTCGCCATAGGGGCGCTTGGCCGCCAGCACGTCCTTCAGTTCGGTGTCGCGGTACAGCCTGCCCGCTTCCAGGTCCACGGCGATGGTCTGGCCGGGGCCGACGCGACCCTTTTCCACCACGTTGGTCTCGGGGACCTTCACCATGCCGGTCTCGGAACCGACGATCAGCAGATTGTCCTTGGTGATGGTGACGCGCATGGGGCGCAGGCCGTTGCGGTCCATGCCGGCCACCACCCAGCGGCCGTCGGTGGCGCACAGGGCGGCGGGGCCGTCCCACGGCTCGATGACGGCGTTGCAATAGCTGAAGAAGGCGCGATGGCTGTCCGGCATCAGGGCGTTGGAGCCCAGGCTCTCCGGGATCAGCATCTGCTTGACCAGGGGCGCCGGGCGCCCAGCCCGGCACATCACCTCGAACACGTTGTCGAGCGCCGCCGAGTCGGAGCCGCCCGACTGCACCACCGGCTTGACGTCTTCCATGTAGTCGCCGAACGCCTCGTGGCTCATGCGCGGCTCGTGCGCCTTCATCCAGTTGACGTTGCCGGTCAGGGTATTGATCTCGCCGTTATGGGCGAGCATGCGGAACGGCTGGGCCAGGCGCCAGGTGGGGAAGGTGTTGGTGGAATAACGCTGGTGGTAGATGGCGAAGCGCGAGACGAAGCGGTCGTCCAGCAGGTCGGGATAGAACGCGGTCAGCTGCTCGGCCAGGAACATGCCCTTGTAGATGATCGAGCGGCACGACAGCGAGCAGATGTAGAAGTCCGAGATGTGCTCGGCCAGCACCCGCTTCTCGATGCGGCGGCGCAGGACGTAGAGGTCGGTCTCGAACTTCTCTTCCGAGCGGCCAAGGGTGTTGGCCACCATGATCTGCTCGATTTCGGGGCGGGTGGCGTTGGCCTTCTCGCCGATGATGGAGACGTCCACCGGAACCTGGCGCCAGCCGTAAATGGTGTAGCCGAAGTTCAGGATCTCGGTCTCGACGATGCAGCGGCAGCGCTCCTGCGCGCCCAGATCGGTCTTGGGCAGGAAGATCATGCCCAGGCCCAAGCGACCCTGCACCGGATCGTGGCCGGTGTGGCGGATATAATCCTTGAAGAAGTCCTGCGGCAGCTCGATGTGGATGCCGGCGCCGTCGCCGGTCTTGCCGTCGGCGTCCACCGCGCCGCGATGGAACAGAACCTTCAGCGCCTCGATGCCGGCGACCACCACGTCGCGGCGCGGCTTGCCGTCCAGCGCCGCCACCAGGCCGACGCCACAGGCATCGTGCGGGGTGGTGTCGATGCCGACGGCCTCCAGCTTGGCCTGATTCTCCAGATACTCGGCTACGAACTGCTCGCCGTGATTCTGGGACATGGTGCTCTCCTTCGAAGCGGGCGGAAGGCCCGTGAAAAACTGATTCCGGTGATCGTTCAGGCGGCGAAGCCCCAATCGGGCTTCACATGGCCGGGCTGGGCCTCGACCCGCTTTCGCCAAGCGGCGAAGGCCGGGTAAGGCGCGACGTCGATCCCGGCTTCCTCGACCACGCTGCCATAGGCATACAACGCGATGTCGGCGACGGTGAAGCGGCCAAGCGCGGCCCAGTCATGACCGCCGAAATGGCGCTCTAGCGTCGCCAAGGCATCCTGCGTCGCCTCGACGCGCTGGGCGTAGACGTCCGGCCGCTGGGTGTCGCGCCCGGTCAGTTTGAGGAAACGGGCGGTGCCGACGGTCGGCAGGATGGCGCTCTGTTCGAAAAACATCCACCGCAGCACGTGACAGCGTTCCAGCTTGTCGTCCGGCAGCAACGCCGAGCCCTCAGCCAGGAACAGCACGATGGCGTCGGACTCGGCCAGACAGGTGCCGTCGTCCAATTGCAGAACGGGCACGCGGCCAGCGACGTTCTTGTCGAGGAAGTCGGGCCGGCGGGTCTCGCCGGCAAACAGATCCTTAGCCACAACCGTGAGT
>DATJKV010000371.1:0-4489 GCA_035491155.1 Magnetospirillum sp.
GTGGACAGCGGCAGGTACTGGGCGGTGCGGTCCTCCACCTCGCCCATGGGCATGGTCTCGATCAGGCACAGGTCAAAACCGTGGGTGCCGCACCATTCCACCAGCCGGTCCATCTCATCCTCGTTGACGCCCTTCAGCGCCACCGTGTTGATCTTGACCTTCAGGCCGACATCCTTCGCCGCCATGATGCCGTCCAGCACCTGCTCCAACCGGCCCCATCGGGTGATGCCGGCGAACTTGGCGGCGTCGAGCGTATCCAGCGAGACATTGATGCGACGGATGCCGGCGGCGGCCAGCCCTTGCGCGTGCTTAGCCAGCTGGGTGCCGTTGGTGGTCAGCGTCAGCTCGTCCAGCGCACCTGCCTTGACCAGACCGCCGAGGCCATCGATCAGACTCATGACGTTGCGACGCACCAGCGGCTCCCCGCCGGTGAGCCTGAGCTTACGCACGCCCTTGCGCACGAAGGCGGCACACAGACGCTCCAACTCCTCCAGGCTGAGAAGCTCGGCCTTGGGCAGGAAGGTCATGTCCTCGGCCATGCAATAGACACAGCGCAAGTCGCAGCGATCGGTGACGGAGACGCGCAGGTAATTCACCCGCCGCCCAAAGGGATCGATCATTCCATCTCCTCCCGGCACCGCGCCGGCCGCGCGGTCAGGCCCTCCTACCAATATGGGAAGGATTTGGAAAAAGAGTCTTGGCTTTGGTCAAGCGTCCTACAGCCGCCACAGGCGCAGGCCGTCAGGCAAGGCCTTGCCACGCCACAGCGCCTTCAAATCCGCCACCAGACCGCCCGGCTTGAGCAGGGTCTCGAAGGATTCGTGGGTGAAGGACAGGTAGGGCGTGTGCGGCACCGCTCCCAGGATGCAGTCGTAACTCCCCAGGCCGTCCAGCGACGGGATCAATGTCTCGCCGTATTCGTGCTGGGCTTCGGCGGGATCGGCGAAGGGATCGTGCACATCCACGTTCAAGCCGCGTTCGCGCAAGCCCCGGATGACGTCCACCACCTTGCTGTTGCGAAGGTCCGGCACGTTCTCCTTGAAGGTCAGGCCCAGCACCAGGATACGGGCCTGCTTGTCCACCAGATTGGCCACCTGCTCGGCCACCCACGGGCCCATGCCGTCGTTGATGCGGCGGCCCGCCAGGATGATCTCGGGATGGTAGTCATTGTCGATGGCGCATCGTGCCAAGTAGAACGGATCGACGCCGATGCAGTGGCCGCCCACCAAACCCGGCTTGAAGTTCAGGAAGTTCCATTTGGTCGCCGAGGCGTCCAGCACGTCGTAGACCGAGATGCCCAGCTTCTGGAAGATGCGGGTGATCTCGTTGATGAAGGCGATGTTGATGTCGCGCTGGGCGTTCTCGATCACCTTGGCGGCCTCGGCCACCTTGATGGAGGCGGCGCGGAACACCCCGCCCGTCGTCACCGAACCGTAGACGCGGGCCAGCAGCTCGGTCACTTCCGGGGTCTGGCCGGCGATCACCTTGGTGATGCGGTCCACCGTGTGCTCGCGATCGCCGGGATTGATGCGCTCGGGGCTGTAGCCCAGGAAGAAGTCGGTGCCACACTTGAGGCCGGACAGGCGTTCGAGTTCGGGCCCGCAGATGTCCTCGGTCACGCCGGGATAGACGGTGCTCTCGAACACCACCACCGAGCCCTTGCCCATCATGGCGCCGACAGAACGGCAGGCCGACAGAACGGGCTTTAGGTCGGGCTCGTTCTTATCGTCCACCGGCGTCGGCACGGTGACGATGAACACATCCGCCCCCTTGATGTCCTCCGCCTTGGCCGACAATTTGATGGTGCTGGCGCGCAGGTTGGCCGCCTCCACCTCACCGGTGCGGTCGAAGCCCTTGTGCAGTTCGGCAACGCGCGATTCGGAAATATCGAAACCCACCGTAGGGAAATGGCGCGCGATCGCCACGGCGAGCGGCAGGCCGACATAGCCAAGGCCGATAACGGCGATTCTGGTGGTCTCGTTCATGATGGCGGCACTCGCAAAACTCGGGTTGGGCGGAACTTTCATCATCTTGCGGCAACGACGTCAACCATTGCCGAGCGCCGCCGCCACAAGCATGTCGGCGGTCGCGCGGGCGGTGCGGCTCCATGAGAACTGCCGCCCACGCTGGGCGGCCAGCACGGACATGCGCTCGGACAGGCCGGGCTCCTCCAGCACGCGGGTCAGCTGGCGGGCCAGAGCGTCGACGTCCAGGGGATCGAACAGCAGGGCGGCGTCGCCCACCACCTCGGGAAGGGCGGCCGCATTGGAGCTAACCACCGGCGCGGCGCAGGCCATGGCCTCCACCAGCGGGTTGCCGAAGGTTTCCGCCGTCGAGGGAAAGACGAACACGCGGCAACGGCGATAGAGATCGCGCAAAGCCGGCGCGGCGAGATGACCAACGAAGTTAATCGCGTCGGCCACCCCCAGCTCGACGGCAAGATCGAGCACCTGGCGGTGGTACCAGGGATCCACCACCCGGCCGGCCACCACAAGCCGGAGGCTGGGATGGCTGGCGCGCAAGGCCGCCAGGGCACGCACCAGGGTCAGGAAATTCTTCTGCACGTAGACATCAGACACGGCCAGCAGGAAGTCTTCGCGCGTCACTTGCGGATCAGGCTGGAACAGGGGCGAGACGCCGTGGTGCACCACGGTAACTTTATTGTCGAAGCCGAAGGACAGCCGACCAGCCGCGTAAGCCGACACCGCGATAGCCCGCGCCGAGCGGGCCAGCGACGCCCAGGTCAGCGCCGTAAGCGCCCACCAATAAAGCTTCTTCGACAATCGCGGTTCGTCGCGGCCGACGGTGACATCGTTTCGGAGCAACAGCACCTGGCGCTGGCAGAGAACGGGGCCGAAATTGGCCGGCGAGAAAACTACTCCCACCCCCAGCTGGCGGACCAGGCTCGGCAGCTTCACCTGCTCCCAGAGCATTTCATGAATCAAGCCGCCGGGAAGGTCCACTGCATGCACCTGGATGCGCGGATCCAACGGCTGGAACAGATCGAGGGTATGACGGTGCACCAACAACACCAGCGACAGCCGGGAATCGTCCGCCAGCTCGGGCAGCATGGCGCGCAGATAGGTGATGCCGCCGCCGCTTTTTGCATGCAGGGCGTTAATCAAGGCGCGGATGGGACGGGCGGTTTCCATAGGCCGCTTATATCCGAGCTGGCCTGCCTTGCCCAGGGCCAGCGGGTTGCCCGCTAGGTTGCGCTATGGCACCATGCGCCGCCTCTTTACGCTCCCAGGCCATTGATGCAAAAGCGCCGCAAGATTCTTTTCCTTATTTCGGAAAGCTGGTACTTCCTGTCGCATAGACTGGAGCTGGCGCGCGCCTGCGTGGCTATGGGATGGGAGGTGGTGGTGGCAACGCGCATTGCCGAACATGCCCCCATTGAGGAACCCGGCATCCGGGTCGTTCCCATCACCATGCGGCGATCCGGGCGTCACCCGGTGGAAGAATTGCGTACCCTTTGGGAATTGTACCGCCTGTTCCGCCAGGAGCGCCCCGACATCCTCCATACCGTCGGCCTGAAACCGGTGCTCTATGGCGCCACCGTTGCTCCCCTGGCGGGGGTTCGGCGGACGGTCAGCGCCCTGGCCGGCATGGGCTACATCTTCATGTCGGCGTCCCTGCGCGTCGCCTTGATCCGCAAGGCGCTGGTGGTCTGGCTGCGCGCGGCGCTGCGCCGCAAGGGGTCGTGGCTGATCGTGCAGAACCGCGACGACGCCAAGATGCTGATCGGTGGCGGCGTGGTGAACAGCGGCCAGGTACTCATCATCCGGGGATCTGGCGTCGAACTGGACCACTACCGTTCCACGCCCGAACCGGCGGGGCCGGTGGTGTTCGCCGTGGTTGCGCGCATGCTGACTGACAAGGGCATCCGCGAGGTGGTGCTGGCAGCCCGCCAGCTCAAGCGCATGGGTGTGGATGCCGAGGTGTGGCTGGTGGGATCGCCCGATGCCGACAACCCCACGTCGTTGAGCGAGCGGCAGCTGGCCGCCTGGAATGCCGAAGGCTGCGTACGCTGGCTGGGCGAGCAGGCCGACATCCGCGCCATCTGGGAAAAGGCGCATGTCTGCGTGCTGCCCTCCTATCGCGAGGGCCTGCCCAAGGCGCTACTGGAGGCGGCCGCCACGGGCCGGCCCATCATCACCACCGATGTGCCCGGCTGCCGCGAGGTGGTCAGCCACGAGGTCAACGGCCTGCTGGTGCCCGTCAACGATTGGTGCGCCCTGGCCGAAGCCATGGCCCGCCTGGCCGCCGACCCTGACTTGCGCACACGCCTGGGTGCCGAAGGGCGGCGTCTGGTGGAGGCCGAGCTGGGCACCGCCTCGATCAACCGGCAGATCGTCGAGTTGTACCAGCATGCGCTGGGTGCGCGGCCATGAAGATCCTGTTCCTGTCAGACAATTTCCCGCCGGAAACCAACGCCTCGGCCACCCGCGTGTACGAGCGCGCAGTGTTCTGGGCCCGCTGGGGGCAT
>DATJKV010000372.1:0-2428 GCA_035491155.1 Magnetospirillum sp.
GCCCGCTGTGGGCGCTGTGGCTGGATCAGTTCAAGAGCCTGCTGACCCTGGTGCTGGTCGCCGCCGGCGTGCTGGCCGGCTTCATCGGCGACCTCACCGATATGGCGGTCATCCTGGTGGTCGTGCTGTTCAATTCCGCCCTCGGCTTCTATCAGGAATACCGCGCGGAAAAGATCCTCGATACGCTGAAATCCATGCTGGCGCAGCATTCGCGGGTGCGCCGGGGCGGGGCCACGCTGGATGTGCCGGCCGAGCAACTGGTGTCAGGCGACCTCGTGCTGCTGGGGGCGGGTGACCGCGTGCCGGCCGACGGGCGGCTGGTGGTCGCCCACGGCCTGGAGATCGACGAGTCCGTGTTGACCGGCGAATCCCAGGCTGCGGCCAAGGGCACCACCGTGCTTGAGGACCCGGCCTGCGCCCTGGGGGACCGTTCCAACCAAGCCTTCATGAACACGGTGGTGACGCGCGGGCGTGGCGAGATGCTGGTCACCGCTACCGGTGCCGGCACCGAGATGGGCCGCATCCTCGGCCTGCTGGACACCGCACTGGAGCGCAGCACGCCGTTGCAGCGGCGGCTTGACCAATTGGGTCGCCGGCTGGCCTTGGTGGCCGGCGTGGTAGTGGCGGTCATCCTCGCCATGGGCCTGGTGCGCGGCGAGCCGCTGGCCCATTCGGTGCTCACCGCCGTTGCGCTAGCAGTGGCTGCCATCCCGGAGGGCCTGCCCGCCGTGGTGACGGTGACGCTGGCGATCGGCATGGCCCGCATGGCTCGCCACGGCGCCATTGTGAAGCGGCTGGCGGCGGTGGAGACATTGGGGTCGACCACTGTCATCGCCTCGGACAAGACCGGCACGCTGACGCTTAATCAAATGACGGCGCGGGCGGGCTGGACCGCCGGCCGGCGTTTCCGGGTGGAAGGCGAGGGCTATGGCCGGGACGGCCGGGTCAAGGCCGACGACCCTCAAGGGCCGCTGCCCGATTTGTCCGCCTATCTGCGCGCCGGTGCCCTGTGCAACGATGCCCGCCTGAGCGACGACGGCCACAATGGCCGCGCCCTCGTCGGCGACCCTACCGAGGGCGCGCTCAGGGTGCTGGCGGAAAAGGCCGGCGCCCTGGTGGAGTGGCCGCGCGTGGCCGAGCTGCCGTTCGAATCGGCGCGCAAGTTGATGGTCACCATCCACCGCGCAGATGGTCGTCTGGTACTGGCGGCCAAGGGGGCGCCCGATGTGGTGGTCCAATTGTGCGGCACTATCCGTGAGCCCGACGGCGATCGGCCATTGACCGAGGCCGACCGCGACACCATCCGTGCCGAAGTGGAGCGCCTCGGCGGCCGGGCCTTGCGCGTGCTTGCCCTGGCCGAGGCCGAGGTGGGCGAGGAGGCGCGCGCCGACCCGCTGGCCGCCGCTTCCAAGGGGCTGGTGTTCACCGCCCTGGTGGGGCTGATGGACCCGCCGCGCCCGGCCGCCAAGAATGCCATCGCCGACTGCCACCGCGCCGGCATCGCGGTGAAGATGATCACCGGCGACCACCGGGTTACCGCCGTCGCCATGGGCCGCATGCTCGGGCTGGACGGCGAGGTGGTGACCGGGCCGGACCTTGAGGAGATGGATGCCGACACTCTGGCCGACCGGATCGACCGCGTGACGGTGTTCGCCCGGGTGGCGCCCGAGCACAAGGTGCGCATCGTCACCGCGTTGCAACGGCGCGGCCACGTGGTGGCCATGACCGGGGACGGCGTCAACGACACGGCGGCGCTCAAGCGCGCCGACATCGGCATCGCCATGGGGCGCAGCGGCAGCGACGTCACCCGCGAGGCCGCCACCATGGTGCTGACCGACGACGACTTCGCCACCGTGGTGCGTGCCGTGCAGGAAGGGCGCACCATCTACGACAACATCGTCAAGTTCATCCGCTTCCAGCTGTCCACCAACGTGGGGGCTCTGCTGGCGGTGTTCGCCGCGCCCCTACTGGGCCTGCCGGTGCCGTTCCATCCCATCCAGATTCTGTGGGTCAACATCATCATGGACGGCCCGCCGGCCCTGGCCTTGGCGTTTGACCCGGCGCGGCCCAAGCTGATGGGCGAGCATCCACGCAAGCGCGCCGAGCCCATCCTGTCGCGCACGCGCCTGATTCGCCTGCTGGCCTACGGAGGGACCATGGCGGTGGGCACCCTGATGGTGGCGTGGTGGGCGACGGGGCAGGGGGTGGACGATATTCACGCCCAGACCCTGGCCTTCACCACCTTCGTGCTGTTCCAGGTGTTCAACGTCTTCAATGCCCGTGTCGCCGGCGAGTCGGCACTGGGGCGGCGCATGTTCCGCAATGGCAAGCTCTGGCTGGCGTTGGCGATGGTGCTGGGCCTGCAGGCGGCCGCTGTGCATTGGGGGCCGGCGCAGGCCATCTTCCACACCGCGCCGCTATCGGCCGC
>DATJKV010000373.1:0-1550 GCA_035491155.1 Magnetospirillum sp.
CGTTTCCAAGACCGACATGGCCGAGGTGGACAACGCAATCGCCGGCATCCAGCGCGAACTCGGCACCCGCTTCGACTTCAAGGGCTCGAAGTGCTCGCTGGAGCGCAAGGAGCAGGTCATCACCATCGTCGCCGACAACGACAGCCGGCTGGAGCTGATGCACGAGTTCCTGCGTACCTACTTCACCCGCCGCAAGGTCGACCCCAAGTGCCTGGATTTCTCGGCGGCGCCGCAGAAGGCGTCGGGCGACACCCTGCGCCACGAAGTCAAGGTCAAGCAGGGCATCGACCAGACCGTCGCCAAGACCCTGATCAAGGAGATCAAGGACTCGAAGATCAAGGTCCAGGCCTCGATCCAGGGCGACGAGGTGCGCGTGTCTGGCAAGAAGCGCGACGAGCTGCAGGACGTCATCGCCCTGTGCCGCAAGCTCGAGGTCGAGCTGCCGCTGCAATACGTGAATTTCCGCGATTAAGGCGGGGGGCGGTCGAACCGCCCCCATCCGCCATCACACGACGACGTTGACCCCCGTGGCCGCCGCAGCGCTCACCGCTTCGGTGACGCTGGCCTGCGCGGCGGCGGCCTGGGAAGCGGCGTCAGTCCCTTGCGCCGCCTGGGGGGCAGCCTGGTCGTTGTCGGCCTTGTGGCCGTGGTGCTGCGCGCGCGCCGCCTGCATGTCCTGCTGGACCTTGGCGAAGGCGGCCTGGGCGCCCTGAAGGTCGCCCGAGCTCAGCGCCTGCTGGACGGCGGCCATATCGGTGCCCAGGGGGCCTTTGGGCGTCTTGTTGCCCCAGGCTTGGCTCAACGACTGCATGGCCGACTGCGCGCTGGACAGATCATTGGAATTCAGCGCGTTTGTCAGATCCTTCATGGCCTCCCGGCGCTGCTGGTGCTGACTATAGTCGGGTTGCACGCCCGCAGCGGAAGTATTGACGGACATAGACATTTTCGAATCTCCCAATCCTCTGGCCATCGGCCGGATGCATTCTGCATGACGAATGATGTGTGGAAGTTCTGACAGCTTCCTGACCGGACGGCATCTTTCGTGTAACAGCGTGTAACCATATCCGCACCGGCGTTACACTCGGAAACCGACAGCGACATCGTGCGGTTACAAGACCGCACCAGAGTTCCCCCGGCACCTGGACGGGGGAGCGCTTATGAGGATTTTGGTGGCGGACGACGACCCGCGCCTGCGCAAAAGCCTGTCTGGGCTGCTGACCGAGGCGGGATTCGCGGTGGATTGGGCGGCCAACGCCGACGAGGCGGCGCAGATGGCCGAGGCGGTGGCCTATGCCGCCCTGGTGGTGGAACCGGCCTTAGCCGAGGGCGCCCACCTGATCCGCAGCTTGCGTGCCGGCCGTCCCGACGCGCCGTTGCTGGCCCTGTCGGTGCGTGGCGCGCTGGAGTATCGCGTCGCCGGGCTGGAGGCCGGCGCCGACGATTACCTGGCCAAGCCTTTCGCCCCCGACGAATTGGTGGCGCGTCTGCGCGCCCTGCTGCGCCGCCCATGGGCCGAGGCCGATGCCTGGCTGGCTTTGGGCAATGTCCGG
>DATJKV010000374.1:0-6967 GCA_035491155.1 Magnetospirillum sp.
CATGGGTTTTCTCCCGCCACAGCAGGCGGCCGAGAACCTGCACCACGAAGATCACCCCGCCCAGCACGGCGATGGCGCCACCCGCCCCCACCACACCCATGGACACCAGTTTGAAGACGCTATCAAGGCCCTGCTCGGCCCCGGCGGTCTTGCGCGCCACTCCGGCCAGACCGGCGAGATAGAAGCCCAGGGCGTGGAGCAGTTGGCCGCCACCATAAAGCAGGAACTGCGCCCGCACCCAGCCTCGGCCACCACCCAGGCCCCGCTCCAGCGCCGGCAACAGCTCGACATGGATCAGGCCCATCAGCACCAAATTCACCCCGCCGATGACCGCGTGGTAATGGGACGGCGTGCGGGTATCGGCCACCCCGAGGGCGAAGCCGGCGCCACCGCCCAGCGCGAATACCGCCAGCGACAGGGCGAGCGCCAGCACGGCGGGAGAGTTCCAATCGCGCGGATTATTGACCAGCCGCCATGCCACCCCTGCCCCCATCACCAGGGGCGGCAATGGCAGCCCCAGCCATAGCAGGCGGGTGAAGGCCTGGGCATGGGGCAGGCCCAGCACATCCAGCCGATAGGCCGTCAGCCCCGCCAGCCCCGCCAGGGCGAGACCGGCGAAGCAGGCGCGCGACAGCAAGGGCGGCAGCGCCGCCTGGCCGAAGGCGCGCTCGGTAAGGGTTTGCCAGCCCAGCAGCAGCAGGGCGGTGTTGACGAATTGCAGGACGTGGCCGCCGCCCCAAAACAGGCGCTCGTTCAGGTGGTCAATGTCGGTGCCGGCGGGAATCAGCAACGCCGCCAGCCCGAAGCAGGCCAGGGCGACCAGCAGGCAGAAGGCCGCCGATTGTACGCCGGCGGTTTCGGGCGCCCGCCGCACCAGCGTGCGTGCCGCCGCCAGGGAGGTGCCGATGCCAATCAGCGCCAGGCCCGTGTAATAGAGCGGGTGCACCAGGACCGGCACGTAGTTGTTGAGCGATGCCTCGCCCCACCCGGCCAGCGTCGGCACCAGCAACAGCGCACTGCCAAGCGCCGCCACGGCCAGGCTGGCGAAGCCCAGGTTACGCCCGGCCGGCGCCGCCGGCACGCTCAACGCCCCCAGCATAGCCAGCAGCCAGACCTGGAACGAAAACACCACGTGGGTGACCAGTCCCTTGTGGAAAAAATCACTTCCCCACGGCAGGTGGTCCTGAAGCCCGGGGGTGCGCGATGCCGCCAGCAGCAGGGCAAGCGCCCCAGCCATCGCCAGCGCGCCCAAGGCCAGCAGCAGCCAGCCGCGCAACTCGGCACGGGCGTGGGCGTCCAGCGCATTCCTATCCCAGGCGACCTTCATCGGTACTCCCTTCTTCCCCCAGATGGGAAAGCTGCAAGCAAAAGCCAATGCTCGTGGACCTTTGGCCTGGACCGATGGCCGTGCGCCCTGCCCTCCGCCCAATTGACGACGGGGCCGGCGAAAGCTGTGGTGGGGCGACGCCTCGGCTACCTTTCGGGTGTTTTCCCGACTTGCAGCCGAGGACGCGCGTTCCCAAATCCTGATTTGACAGCGCCAAGAAGTCATGGCCTACTTTGATCACGTATTGGTATGACCATGGAGTAATACTTTAATTTAAGATTCCTTATTGTGCGGCGCACAAAGAATGCGCTGCAACGCAACAAAATAACGCCGCCTGGGGAGGCGCCCATGGGAGACGACTTCATCGTCGAAACCCGTAACTTGACAAAAGAATTCAAGGGATTCGTCGCCGTTTCCGACGTCAGCCTAAAGGTACGTCGGCACACGATCCATGCCTTGATCGGCCCCAATGGGGCCGGCAAGACCACGTGCTTCAACCTGATCACCAAGTTCCTGCCGGCCTCACGCGGGTCCATCTTGTTCAACGGCCGCGACATCACCAACGCAAAGCCCGCCGCCATCGCCCGCCAAGGCATGGTGCGCAGCTTCCAGATTTCAGCCGTATTCGGCCATCTGACCGCGCTGGAGAATGTGCGGGTGGCCTTGCAGCGCAAGCTGGGCACCTCGTTCCAGTTCTGGAAGTCCGACCGCAGCCTGAAGGCCCTGGACGGTCGCGCCGAGGAACTGCTGGAAGCGGTGGGTGTCATCGATTGGCGCGACGTGCCGGCGGGCGAGCTGTCCTACGGGCGCAAGCGGGCGTTGGAGATCGCCACCACCCTGGCGTTGGACCCCGAGATGCTGCTGCTGGACGAACCCATGGCCGGCATGGGCACCGAGGACGTCTCGCGCACCGCCGAACTGATCCGGCGGGTCGCCAAGGACCGCACGGTGCTGATGGTGGAGCATAACCTCTCGGTGGTCGCCGACCTGTCCGACACCATCACCGTGCTGAAGCTGGGCAAGGTGCTGGCCGAGGGTCCCTATGCCGAGATCTCCGCCAATCCCGAGGTGATCGAGGCCTACATGGGCCATGGAGTGGGCGGCCATGCATGACGGCGCGTTGCTGAAGGTCGAAGGATTGCAGGCCTGGTACGGCGAGTCCCACATCCTGCACGGCATGGATTTCGAGATCCGTCCCGGCGAGGTGGTGACGCTTCTGGGCCGCAACGGCGTCGGCAAGACCACCACCATGCGGTCCATCATGGGCATCGTGGGCAAGCGAGCGGGCTCGGTGGCATTCGAAGGCACCGAGACCATCCGCCTCAACTCCAACCGCATCGCCCGGATGGGCATCGCCTATTGCCCCGAGGAGCGCGGCATCTTCTCGTCGCTGAACGTGCGCGAGAACCTGATGCTGCCGCCCGTGGTGCTGCAAGGCGGGCTGTCGGTGGACGAGGTCTATGGCCTGTTCCCCCGCCTGCAGGAACGCGCCACCAGCCAGGGCACCAAGCTGTCGGGCGGCGAGCAGCAGATGCTGGCCATCGCCCGCATTCTGCGCACCGGCGCCAAGCTGCTGCTGCTGGACGAACCCACCGAGGGCCTAGCCCCCGTCATCGTCCAGCACATTGGCGAGATCATCCGCCAGCTCAAGCAGCGCGGCTTCACCATCCTGCTGGTGGAGCAGAACTTCCATTTCGCCGCCACCGTCGCCGACCGCCACTACGTGGTCGAGCACGGCCGCGTGGTCGACATGATCCCCAATGCCGACTTGGCAGCCAACATGGAGAAGCTGAAGACGTACCTGGGGGTTTAAATCGCCACGCCCGGCGACCGGGATAAAAGGTGCCAAAGGGCGAAAAGCCCGCACACAAACACGGAGGAGGGTTCACGTATGCTCAAGAAGACTCTGGTCGGCGCGGTCGCCGCCCTCGCCTTGTCGGCCGGTGCCGCGCAGGCGCAATACAGCGACAACAAGGTCAAGATCGGCGTGCTTACCGATCTGTCCGGCACCTATTCCGACCTGGCTGGCCAGGGTTCGATCGTGGCGGCGCAGATGGCCATCGAGGATTTCGGCGGCAAGGTGAACGGCGTGCCCGTCGAACTGGTTTCCGCCGACCACCAGAACAAGGCCGACATCGCCTCCTCCATCGCCCGCAAATGGTACGACACCGAGCAGGTGGACGCCATTTTCGACCTGGTGACCACAGCAACCGCCGTGGCGGTGCGCGAGGTCAGCCGCGAGAAGGGCAAGATCGACATGAATTCCGGCGCGGGCTCCACCGTGCTGACCAACGACAAGTGCTCGGCCACCGGCTTCCATTGGACCTATGATGTCTACGCTATGGCGGTGGGCACCGGCAACGCGGTGGTCAAGCAGGGTGGCGATTCGTGGTACTTCCTAACCGCCGACTACGCCTTCGGCCACGACCTGGAAGCCCAGACCGCCAAGGTGGTCAAGGCCAACGGCGGCACGGTGAAGGGCTCGGTGCGCCATCCCTTCCCCAATTCCGATTTCTCGTCCTTCCTGCTCCAGGCCCAGGCCTCGGGCGCCAAGATCATCGGCCTGGCCAACGCCGGCTCCGACACCATCAACGCCATCAAGCAGGCCAGGGAATTCGGCATCACCCAGGGCGGCCAGTCGCTGGCGGGCCTCTTGGTGTTTATCTCGGACGTGCACTCGCTGGGGCTGGAAACCGCCCAGGGCATGCTGCTCACCACCGGCTTCTACTGGGATCGCGACGACGCCTCGCGCGCCTGGTCCAAGCGCTGGAGCGAGCGCATGAAGGGCCGCATGCCCACCATGGTGCATGCCGGCGTCTATTCCTCGGTGCTGCATTACCTGCGCTCGGTGCAGGCGGCCAAGACCGACGAGGGCATCAAGGTGGCGGACCAGATCCGCACCCTACCCATCAAGGACTTCTTCGCCGTCAACGGCAAGGTGCGCGCCGACGGCCGCATGGTGCACGACATGTACCTGGCCCAGGTGAAGAAGCCGTCGGAATCCAAGTATCCGTGGGACTACTACAACATCCTGCGCACCATCCCCGGCGACGAGGCGTTCAAGCCGCTGGCGGACAGCACCTGCCCGCTGGTGAAGAAGTAACCATGACCGGGGCGCGCCTTCGGGCGCGCCCCGCACGGGAGAGCGCGACGCCATGTTCACCGTCTTCGGCATACCGGCGGCAGCCCTGTTCGGCCAGTTGTTGCTGGGCCTGATCAACGGCGCCTTCTACGCCATGCTGAGCCTTGGCCTGGCCCTGATCTTCGGCCTGCTCAACATCATCAACTTCAGCCACGGCGCGCTCTATATGATGGGTGCCTTCGTCGCCTGGCTGCTGCTGACCTATGTGGGGGCCGGCTATTGGGTGGCGCTGGTGGTGGCGCCGGTGATCGTCGCCGCACTCGGCATCGTCATCGAGCGCACCATGCTGTCGCGCCTGTACAAGCTGGACCACCTTTACGGCCTGCTGCTCACCTTCGGCCTGGCGCTGATCATCGAGGGCCTGTTCCGCCAGCTCTACGGCGTCTCGGGCATGCCCTACTCAGTGCCCAAGGAATTGGCCGGCGGCTGGAACCTGGGCTTCATGTTCCTGCCCATCTACCGCGGCTGGGTGGTGATCGCCTCGCTGGTGCTGTGCCTGGGCACCTGGGCGGTGATCGAGAAGACCAAGCTGGGCGCCTACCTGCGAGCCGCCACCGAGAACCCCACCCTGGTCCAGGCCTTCGGCATCAACGTGCCGGTCATGATCACAGCCACCTACGGCTTCGGCGTGGCGCTTGCCGCCATCGCCGGTGTGCTGGCGGCGCCGGTCTATTCGGTCAATCCCATGATGGGCTCGAACCTGATCATCGTGGTGTTCGCCGTGGTGGTGATCGGCGGCATGGGCTCGATCATGGGCTCGGTGGTCACCGGCTTCCTGCTTGGCCTGCTTGAGGGTCTCACCAAGGTGTTCTACCCCGAGGCCGCCGCCACCGTCATCTTCATGGTCATGGTGGTGGTGCTGCTCTTAAAGCCCGCCGGCCTGTTCGGCAAGGGAGCCTAGCCATGGCCAAGCACGATGTGACGCTCACCGCCGCCGCCCCGCCCGCCAAGGCGCCGTCGCGCCAGACCCTGTTCGTGCTGGCGCTGCTGGCGCTGGGCGTGGCGGCGCCGTTCGGCATCTATCCGGTGTTCCTGATGAAGGGGCTGTGCTTCGCCCTGTTCGCCGCCGCCTTCAACCTGCTGCTGGGCTATGTGGGCCTGCTTTCCTTCGGCCACGCCATGTTCTTCGGCTGGTCGGCCTACGTCACCGCCCACGCCGCCAAGGAATGGGGCCTGACGCCCGAGCTTGCCATCCTTGCCGGAGTGGCGCTGTCGGCGGTGATGGGAACGGTGGTGGGCTGGCTGGCCATCCGCCGCCAGGGCATCTACTTCGCCATGATCACGCTGGCGCTGGCCCAACTGATGTTCTTCCTGGCGGTACAGGCGCCCTTCACCCACGGCGAGGACGGCATCCAGGGCGTACCGCGCGGCCATTTGTTCGGAGTCCTCAATCTCTCCGACATGATGACCATGTACTACTTCGTGCTGGCGGTGTTCGTGGTGGCGCTCCTGCTGCTTTACCGCGTCGTCAACTCGCCCTTCGGCCAGGTGCTGAAGGCCATCCGCGACAACGAGCCGCGCGCCATTTCCCTGGGCTATCAGGTCGAGCGCTACAAGCTTCTCGCCTTCGTGCTGTCGGCTTCGCTCGCCGGCCTGGCCGGTTCGGTCAAGAGCCTGGTGTTCCAACTGGCCTCGCTGGCCGACGTGCATTGGCACGCCTCGGGCGAGGTGGTGCTGATGACGCTGCTGGGCGGTGTCGGCACCGTGTTCGGGCCCACCGTCGGCGCCTTCTTGGTGGTCACCATCCAGAACTACTTCTCGGAAGTCGGTTCGTGGGTGACCATCATCCAGGGCGTCATCTTCGTCATCTGCGTGCTAGCCTTCCGCAGCGGCATCGTCGGCGTGCTGGCGCCCTGGCTCAAGAAGCGCGGCATCCAAGCCTAAGGGAGGGCGAGATGTACAAGGACATCCTGGTTCATCTGGACGGCGGCGACCGCGACGCCCTGCGCATCGGCCTGGGGCTGGGCCTCGCACAGCGTTTCGGCGGCCGGCTGACCGGCCTGTTCGCCCGCTCGGAAAAGCTGGCTCCGGCGGCGGTGGCCCGGCGGGCCTCACCTGCCTTCGACCAGGCGGCCAAGCTTTCCGAGGAGCAATTCCACCAAGCCGCCGCAACCGCCCGCGTGCCGGTACGCTGGTGGCGCCTGGCCCATGGCGAGAACGGCCACGTGCTGCACGAGGTGCTGGTGTGCTCGCGCTTCCACGACCTCACCATTCTGGGGCAGCATCACGACGCCAAGGAATGCCCCGAGGAGTTGGCCGAGCACGTCATCTTGCAAAGCGGGCGGCCCGTGCTGATCCTGCCCTCGGTGGGCAGCTTCCCCACGCTCGCCACCAACGTGCTGATGGCGTGGAACGGCGGCCGCGAGGCGGCGCGGGCGCTGCACGATGCCATGCCGCTGATCACCGGGGCGGAACGGGTGGAAATCCTCACCGTGCGCGACCAGCCGGGCAAACCCATGGCCGCCGACCAGGTGCCACCGCTGTCCATCATCGACCAC
>DATJKV010000375.1:0-3298 GCA_035491155.1 Magnetospirillum sp.
ATTTCCTCGCCATCCTGCTGCTGCTGCCGCCGGTGCGGGCGGCCTTGCGGCTATGGCTGGTGGGCAGGCTGGCCCGTGCGGGTTTGGCCGAGGGCGCCCGGCCTTCCACTCCGCCGGTGATCGATGCCGATTACCACGTAATCGACGACCCCAAATAGGCGGGCCGGCGGCCGGTTGTGCCCGCCCGCAATCCGTGTTAGCCAAGGGCAGCGCCCGAACAAGGAAGTGCGACAATGAGCGAAAATACCGAACTGCAGCAGCTGGTGGTCAACGGCCAGTACGTGAAGGACCTGTCCTTCGAAGTGCCGGGTGCGCCGGGCATCTACATGGAAATGCAGGGCCAAGCCCCGAACATTCCGATCCACGTGGACATCAACGCGTCCAAGCTGGGTGACAACTCCTACGAAGTGGTGCTGCACCTGAAGGTCGAGGCCCGCCTGGAAGACAACCGCCCGGTCTTCATCGTCGAGCTGGCCTATGGCGGCATCTTCACGCTGAACATCCCGGCCGAGCACCTGCAGCCCATGCTGCTGATCGAGTGCCCGCGCCTGCTATTCCCGTTCGCGCGCAACATCATCGCCGACACCACCCGCGACGGCGGTTTCCCGCCGCTGATGATCCAGCCCATCGATTTCGTGCAGCTGTTCCGCGCCCGCATGGAAGCGGCCCAGGCTGAGGCTGCCGAGGAAGGTCCGGTCGGCCACGCCTGAGTTCAGGTTGTCGATGAATTCAAGCGCCGCCGTCCGGGATGCCGGGCGGCGGCGTTGTCATTTGAGGCGGCCTATTTCAGCCGGAATGTCCGCGTTCCCTGACGCTCCAGTACCCCGTCCTTTTCCAGCTTGGCCAGGGTGCGATAGACGGCCTCGCGGGTCAGGCCGATATCGTGGGCGATCTCGGTCAGCGTGCGGTCCAGGGTGACGGTAGCGTCACCGGCGCCGGCCCGCACCAGATAGCCCAGTACGCGCTCGCGCGCTCCCTTCTGCCGCACCAGTTCCAGCCGTCCGCGCATGCGGTGCAGCTGGCGGGTCAGGTAGGCGGAAAAGGCCAGGTTGATGTCGGGGTGGGCCTTGAGCAGCAGCAGCGCCGGCGTCTTGGCGAAGGCCAGCACCTCCGCCTCGGTCTCGGCCACGGCATCGCACGGGCAGGTCTCGGCGAACAGCGCCCACTCGCCGAAGGACGAGCCGGCCTCCGCGGTATGCAGCGGCACCCCCAGGCGCGACAGCTTCACCTGGCCCTGTTCCACGTGGAACAGCGCGGTGGTGGGCTCGCCGGTGCGGAACAGCACCTCGCCCGCCCTCAGCGTGCGGCGGCTGGGTTTCAGGGTGTTGAACAGGGAAAGCAGGGCGTCGGACATGATCGCGATCATATCACCCTCGCCCGCTCAGCGGGAGAGGGAGGGGCCCACGCGGCAGCGTGGGAGGGTGAGGGAGCCAAGGACTCCGGAGTGTGCGGTTCCCTCACCCGGCCCTCCGGGCCACCCTCTCCCGTGGAACGGGAGAGGGTCAAATGCTTACAGAATGAACTTCGCCAAGTCGGCCTTCTTGGCCAGCTCGCCGACCCGCTCGTTGACCATCTGGGCGGTGATCTCCACCTTGGCGCCCGGTTGCTGGTCGGGGGCGGTGAAGCTGATCTCCTCCAGCAGGCGTTCCATGACCGTCTGCAGCCGGCGGGCGCCGATGTTCTCCACCGAGCGGTTGATCTCGGCGGCCAGGTCGGCGATGGCGGTGATGGAGTCCTCGGTGAAGGTGAGCTCCAGTTCCTCGGTCTCGAGCAGCGCCCTGTACTGCTTGATCAGGCTGGCCTCCGGCTCGGTGAGGATGCGCACGAAGTCGTCGCGGGTCAGCGCCTTCAGTTCCACGCGGATGGGCAGGCGGCCCTGCAGCTCGGGCAGCAGGTCGCTGGGCTTGGCCAGGTGGAAGGCGCCCGACGCGATGAACAGGATGTGGTCGGTCTTCACGTTGCCGTGCTTGGTGGCCACATTGGTGCCTTCGATCAGCGGCAGCAGGTCGCGCTGCACGCCCTCGCGGGAGACGTCGCCCGAGACGTGGTGCTCGGACGAGCGGGCGCAGATCTTGTCGATCTCGTCGATGAAGACGATGCCGTTATTCTCCACCGCCCAGATGGCATCCTTCACCACGGCGTCCTGGTCCAGCAGCTTGTCCGATTCCTCGGACAGCAGCACGCCTTGCGCCTCCTTGACGGTGAGCCGGCGCGGCTTGGTGCGGCCGCCACCGAACGCCTTGCCCAGCATGTCCGACAGGTTGATCATGCCCACCTGGCTGCCCGGCATGCCGGGGATATCGAACGTGGGCATGCCGGCACCGCCGGTTTCGGCCACGTGGATCTCCACTTCCTTGTCGTCGAGCGAGCCCTCGCGCAGCATCTTGCGGAACTTCTGGCGGGTGTCCTGGCTGGCGGTCTCGCCCACCAGGGCGTCCAGCAGGCGCTCCTCGGCGGCGATCTCGGCCTTGGCGGTGACCTGCTTCTTGAGCCGCTCGCGGGTCATGCCGATGCTGATCTCCACCAGGTCGCGCACGATCTGCTCGACGTCACGGCCCACATAGCCCACCTCGGTGAACTTGGTGGCTTCCACCTTGAGGAACGGCGCCTGGGCCAGCCGGGCCAGCCGGCGGGCGATCTCGGTCTTGCCGACACCGGTGGGGCCGATCATCAGGATGTTCTTGGGCAGCACCTCCTCGCGCAGGGCTTCGGGCAGCTGCTGGCGGCGCCAGCGGTTCCGAAGCGCGATGGCGACGGCGCGCTTGGCGTCGTGCTGGCCGACGATGTAGCGGTCCAGTTCCGAGACGATCTCGCGGGGGGAAAAGGCAGACGGCATGGCTTACAGGCTTTCCACCAGGATGTTGGTGTTGGTGTAGACGCAGATGTCGGCGGCGATCTTCATGGCCTTGCGGGCGATGGTCTCGGCGTCGGCCTCGGTGTCGATCAGGGCACGCGCGGCGGCCAGGGCGTAATTGCCGCCCGAGCCGATGGCAATGATGCCGTCTTCCGGTTCCAGCACGTCGCCCTGGCCGGTCAGCACCAGCGACACCTCCTTGTCGGCCACCGCCATCATGGCTTCCAGCCGGCGCAGGTAACGGTCGGTGCGCCAGTCCTTGGCCAGCTCGACGCAGGCCCGCGTCAGTTGGCCGGGATGCTTCTCCAGCTTGCCTTCCAGCCGCTCCAGCAAAGTGAAGGCGTCGGCGGTGGCGCCGGCGAAGCCCACCAGGATGTTGCCGCCGCCGATGCGGCGCACCTTCTTGGCGTTGGCCTTGATCACGGTCTGGCCCAGGGACACCTG
>DATJKV010000376.1:0-5336 GCA_035491155.1 Magnetospirillum sp.
CATGACCACCGAGACGCTGACCGTCGCCCTGGGCGAGCGCAGCTACGACATCCATATCGGCCCCGGCGTGATCGACCGGGCCGGCGAGCTGATGGCACCGGTGATGCGGGGCAAGCGCGCGTTCATCGTCACCGACGATTCGGTGGCGCCGCTCTACCTGGCGCGCCTGGAGGCGGCGCTGGGCAAGGCCGGCATCCAGCATCTGCACACCGTGCTGCCGCACGGTGAATCCACCAAGGACTTCCCCCATCTGGAAGCGCTGGTGGACGCCATGCTGGAGGCCCGCTGCGAGCGCTCGACCATGGTGGTGGCGCTGGGCGGCGGCGTGGTGGGCGACCTCACCGGCTTCGCCGCCTCGATCCTGCAGCGCGGCCTGGACTTCGTGCAGATCCCCACCACCCTGCTGGCCCAGGTGGACAGCTCGGTGGGCGGCAAGACCGGCATCAACACCCGCCACGGCAAGAATCTGGTGGGTGCCTTCCATCAGCCCCGCCTGGTGCTGGCCGACACTTCGGCGCTGACCTCGCTGCCGCGCCGCCAGGTGCTCGCCGGCTATGCCGAGGTGGTGAAGTACGGCGTCATCGACGAGCCCGAGTTCTTCACCTGGCTGGAGGCCAACGGCTTCCAGGTGGTGGTGGGCGAGGAGAAGGCCCGGCGCCACGCGGTGGCGGTCAGCTGCCGCGCCAAGGCCCGGATCGTCGCCGAGGACGAGCGCGAGGGCGGCGTGCGTGCGCTGCTCAACCTGGGCCACACCTTCGGCCACGCCCTGGAGGCCGAAACCGGATTTTCCGAGGAATTGCTGCACGGCGAGGCGGTGGCCATCGGCATGGTCATGGCGCTGCGCCTGTCGGTGAAGCTGGGTCTGGCGCCGGCCGAGGACGCCGCCCGGCTAGAGCGCCACCTGGCCAAGGTGGGCCTGCCCACCGGCCTCAACCGCAATCGCGCCTGGGATGTGGACCGGCTGGTCCATCACATGGCCGGCGACAAGAAGGTCAAGGACGGCAAGGTCACCTTCGTGCTGGCCCGGGGTATCGGCCAGAGCTTCCTCACCCGTGACGTGCCGCAAGAGGCGGTGCGCGAGATGCTGGCGGATTTCGCGAAGGTTTGATGTCAGCACCCATGTGACGTCATGGCTGGGCTTGACCCGGCCATCCACGTGTTGCCTTCTAGCACTTGGTGTGGCCCAACCGCGTGGATGCCCGGAACACGTTCGGGCATGACGAACGGAGAATTGGCCCAAGTGCAGAGGGAATTATGATCGTCGAAATCGCCAGCATCGTCTTCCTGTTGCTGCTGCTGGGTTTTTTCGCCGGCTCCGAGACGGCGCTGACGGTGGCCTCCAAGCCGCTGATGCACCACATGGAGAAGGAGGGCGACCGCCGCGCCGCCCTGGTCAACCGCCTGCACGACAAGAAGGAGCGCCTGTTGGGCTCCATCCTGTTGGGCAACACTCTGGTGCATATCTTCGCCTCGGCCATGGCGACCAGCGTCGCCATCTCGCTGTTCGGTGATGCCGGCGTTGTCTATGCGACGGCGGTGATGACCGTGGTGGTGCTGGTGTTCTGCGAGATCCTGCCCAAGACCTTCGCCATCCAGCACGCCAACAACGCCGCCCTGGCGATCGCACCCTTCATGCGCCTGTTTGTGGCGGTCGCCGGGCCGGCCATCCACGCCATCCATGTGTTCGTCGACGCCATCCTGCACCTGTTCGGCGCCCGCGCCGCGCGCGAGACCGACATCGAGGCGGCCATGGCCGAGCTGCGCGGCGCCATCGAGGTGCATGCGTCCGAGGACGAGGTGGAGGCGGAGCGCAAGATGCTGCGCTCGATCCTTGACCTGGATGACGTGGTGGTCAGCGACGTGATGACCCACCGCCGCGCCGCCATCGCCCTGGACGCCGGCCAGCCGGCGGCCGAGATCGTCGACCATATCCTGCAGAGCCCCTTTACCCGCATCCCGCTGTGGCGCGACAATTCCGACAACATCATCGGCGTGGTCCATGCCAAGGACGTACTGCGCGCCGTTCGCGCCCTGGGCGGCGAGGTGGATAAGCTGGACGTGGTCGAGCTGGCCTCGGCGCCATGGTTCATCCCCGATTCCACCACCCTGCTGGAGCAGTTGACCGCCTTCCGCAAGCGGCGTGAGCATTTCGCCCTGGTGGTGGACGAATACGGTGCCCTGATGGGCGTTGTCACCCTGGAGGACATCTTGGAGGAGATCGTCGGCGACATCGCCGACGAGCACGACGTGGCGGTAGCCGGCGTGCGGCCGCAAAGCAACGGCTCGTTCGTGGTGGACGGCACGGTCACCATCCGCGACCTCAACCGCGAATTCGACTGGCGTCTGCCCGACGAGCAGGCCGCCACCATCGCCGGCCTGTTGCTGCATGAAAGCCGCCAGATTCCCACCGTGGGCCAGGTATTTCGCTTCTTCGGCTTCCGTTTCGAGGTGCTGCGGCGCCATCGCAACCAGATCACCTCGATCCGCATCACTCCGCCCGCCTTGGGCCCGGTGGCGGAAGAGGATTAGGAAGAGGGCTAATTGCGCACAGGCCTTTGCGGGCCTATAATCCGGCAATGCGCCTGAAAATTGTACCCGACGTGGTTGTTCCGTGCGACGTGCTGTTCCTGCCGCCGCAGGCCTGCGTCCGCGAGGCCGCCAGGCTGATGGCGTCGCACAACGTGGCCGCCCTGCTGGTGACCGAGGGCGATGCCCTGCTGGGCATCGTCACCGAGCGCGATGTCAGCGCCCGCGTAGTCGCCGCTGGCCTCGACCCCGATTCCACCCCGCTATCGGCGGTGATGAGCCCGCGACCGCGTTCGCTGGCTCCCGACGATTCCATCTCGGAAGCGCTGGAATTGATGCGCCGCCACTCGTTCCGCCATTTGCCGGTGCTGGACGAGCAGGGCCGCCCGGTCGCCATGGTGTCGGTGCGCGACCTTTATGCGGTGGTGCAGACCCAGTTGGAGCGCGACATCCTCAACCGTGACGCCTGGATTCTGGGCGTGGCTGACGCCTGGGGCGACGGCGTCGAGGACGGAGGGTAGCCTAGTCTAATACCCTCTCCCGCACGGCGGGAGAGGGAGGGGCCCATCGCAGATGGGAGGGTGAGGGAGCCGAGGGACGGGTGTCTGACGGCTCTCAATTTCCTTGCGCGAATCGGCCGCTCGCTCGTCCTCGGCTCCCTCACCCGGCGCTACGCGCCACCCTCTCCCGTAGGACAGGAGAGGGTCTATCAAGCCTCGTCCGGGCTCAGCGTCGCCAGTTGCAGCGCATGCACCGGGCCGGTCAGTTCGTCGGCCAGGATGGCGTTGACCAGGCGGTGGCGCTCGACACGGGACTTGCCGGAAAAGGCTGCCGACACGATCTCTATGCGGAAGTGGGACTCGCCGCCGGGCCGGTGGCCGGCATGGCCCGCGTGGCGTCCCGAATCGTCGACGATGTCCAGGCGGGTGGGGGCCAGGGCTTCGGTGAGCTTCCGCTCGATGGCGGCGCGGACCTGCATTCGCGTTCCTTTCCTGTCTTTGCGTTTAGGCGTCCTGCACGGAAGTGGTACGCCCGAGGCGTTGCGTCAAGGGCGGAATTTCAGCCCTCTCGCCTTGCCTCGGGGACGCCCAACCCTCATTATTGACCGACCATGAAGGCGACGAACACCAAGCGATCCTGGCGCATCCCCTTCGACGACGCCCCTAAGCCGCAGATGCGCACGTGCGACCATCCCGGCTGCGTCGGCGAGGGCGAGTTCCGTGCGCCTAAATCGCGCGACCATCTGAACGATTATTACTGGTTCTGCCTCGACCACGTGCGCGCCTACAACGCCGCCTGGGACTACTACAAGGGCATGAGCCAGGACCAGATCGAGGACGAGATTCGCCGCTCCACCACCTGGCAGCGCGAGACCTGGCCGCTGGGCGCCAAGACCGGCAACCGCCGCTTCAACTTCGGTATCCACGATCCCTTCGGCGTGTTCGACGAGGACATGGCGAAGGAACAGAACGCCAAGGCCCGCGCCGAGACGCCGGAACAGGCGGCCATGCGCGTGATGGAGCTTGACGGGCCGCTGACGCTCGCCATTCTCAAGGCGCGCTACAAGAAACTGGTGAAACGCTACCACCCCGACGCCAATGGCGGCGACAAGGAAGCGGAAGAGAAGTTCAAGGAAATCAACCAGGCCTACACCACGCTGCTTGCCAGCCTTAATGCATAAGGACCGGGTCCAAGCCCGGATGGATGGGACTTTCATCATGACCGCCAGCACTCAGAGCCCGCTCGCTTCGGACCACCCGCTCGCCATGCCCGACATCGAAGTCGACGTGCGCGCCACCTTCGGCATCGACATCGACCTGAAAGTGCCGGCCTTCTCGGTGGGGTCCGAGCACGTGCCCGAGATCGACCCGGCCTATCGCTTCGACCGCGACACCACGCTGGCCATCCTGGCTGGCTTCGCCTTCAACCGCCGCGTTATGGTCCAGGGCTATCACGGTACCGGTAAATCCACCCATATCGAGCAGGTGGCAGCAAGGCTCAACTGGCCGTGTATCCGCGTCAACCTGGACAGCCACGTCAGCCGCATCGACCTGATCGGCAAGGACGCCATCGTGCTGAAGGACGGCAAGCAGATCACCGAGTTCCGCGAGGGCATCCTGCCGTGGGCGCTGCAACACCCCTGCGCCCTGGTGTTCGACGAATACGACGCCGGCCGCCCCGACGTGATGTTCGTGATCCAGCGCGTGCTCGAGGTCGAGGGCAAGCTGACCCTTCTCGACCAGAACCGTGTCATCCGCCCGCATCCGGCCTTCCGCCTGTTCGCCACCGCCAATACCGTCGGTCTGGGCGACACCACCGGCCTCTATCACGGCACCCAGCAGATCAACCAGGGCCAGATGGACCGCTGGAACATCGTCGCCACGCTCAACTATCTGGAGCACGACGCCGAGGTCGAAATCGTCGCCGCCAAGCTGCCGGGCTATGACGGCGAGGCGGGCCGCAAGACCGTCGCCCAGATGGTGTCGCTGGCCGACCTCACCCGCCAGGGCTTCATGAACGGCGACATCTCCACCGTCATGAGCCCGCGCACCGTCATCACCTGGGCCGAGAACGCCAAGATCTTCGGCGACGTGGCCTTCGCCTTCCGTCTCACCTTCCTCAACAAGTGCGACGAGGTGGAGCGTCCGGTGCTGGCCGAGTACTACCAGCGCTGCTTCAACCAGGAACTGCCCGAGACCCCCGCCCGGGTGATGATGTAGGACGATTCGTTTTGGCCGTTCCGCCCAACGCCCCTTCCGCTCCGGTCCCCGCCGGTGCCGCCCGCGACGAGACGCCCGCCGATTTGATGA
>DATJKV010000377.1:0-5910 GCA_035491155.1 Magnetospirillum sp.
CGATGTTGTGGATGGTGAACACCGTGGCCGGGCGGTTCACCACGTCCCAGGCCTTGAGGTAGGCCGGGGCCAGGCCGCTCTGCCAGTCATGGCAGTGCAGCACCTCGGGGCGCCACTTCACCGGGCTGCCCTCGGTACACAGATGGGCTGCCGCCCAGGACAGCAGGCCGAAACGGATGACGTTGTCGTCGTAGTCGCTGCCGTCCGCATCCTGGTAGGGACCGCCGGCACGGGCGTAAAGGGCGGGGCAATCGATCAGCCACACCGGCACGCCCGAGCCGGGCAGCTTGCCGCTGACCAGCTTGGCCTCGGCGCCGACGCCCAAGGGGTCGCCCAGCGAACCGACGGTGCGCTTGCCCTCGGCCTTGTCCATGGCCTCGGGGTAGCCGGGCAGCAGTACGCGCACGTCCTGCCCCGCCTCGATCAGGGCGGCGGGCAAGGCGCCCGAAACGTCGGCCAGGCCGCCGGTCTTCACCAACGGATAGACTTCGGACGAAGCGAACAATACGCGCATAAGGCCTCCCACCGGATGTCCTTTTGTTTCCATTAAGCCTAGCCCAAGGCGAGGCAAGGCGGAAGCTGCTAACCGCTAGTGTTACCCCCGGATGAAGGAAGGCTCTCCTGCTTGCCGGGCTGTTGTGCCCTTGTCCGAACTATGGCACCGTCCAGAGCCGGCTCTTATGGGGGGAGCCATCTTCTGCATGACGATGGAGATTTAGGCCGATGACGGAGCCTCTGGACCGGGTGAGCCAAGAGATTGAAGTCAATCTCCGCCTGCGCCGCACTCTGGCGCTGGTGTTGGCGGGCGGGCGCGGGTCGCGGCTGAAGGCGCTGACCGACTGGCACGCCAAGCCTGGCATCCCCTTCGCCGGCAAGTTCCGCATCATCGACTTCACCCTGTCCAACTGCATCAATTCCGGCATCCGCCGTATCGGTGTCCTGACCCAGTACAAGGCGCACTCGCTGCTGCAGCACATCCAGCGGGGATGGGGCTTCCTGCGCGGCGAGTTCAACGAGTTCATCGAACTGTTGCCCGCCCAGCAGCGCACCGAGGGCGAGAACTGGTACAAGGGCACCGCCGACGCGGTGTACCAGAACCTGGACATCATCCGCGAACACGGCCCCGAATACGTGCTGATCCTGGCCGGCGATCACATCTACAAGATGGATTACGGCAAGATGCTGGCCCACCATCTGGCGCTGGGGGCCGACGTCACGGTGGCCTGCCTGGAGGTGCCCATCGAGGACGCCAAGGGGTTCGGCGTCATGGCGGTGGACGACGTGGACAACATCATCCGCTTCGACGAAAAGCCGGCCAACCCGCAGCACGCGCCGGGCAAGCCCGACAAGGCGCTGGCCAGCATGGGCATCTACATCTTCAACGCCCAGTTCCTGTACGAGCGCCTGAACCTGGACGCCAGCCAGCCCGGCACCGAGCACGACTTCGGCAAGGACATCATCCCCAAGCTGGTGGGCAAGCATAAGATCGTCGCCCACCGCTTCGAGGATTCCTGCGTCATGCACGAGGGCGCCAAGGAGCATTACTGGCGCGACGTCGGCACCATCGACGCCTATTGGGAGGCCAACGTCGACCTCACCACGGTGACGCCGGCGCTGAACCTGTACGACGACAACTGGCCCATCTGGACCTATCAGGCCCAGATCCCGCCGGCCAAGTTCGTCTTCGATTCCGAAGCCCGGCGCGGCATGGCGGTGGATTCGCTGGTGTCGGGCGGCTGTATCATCTCGGGCGCGGTGGTGCGCCGCTCCATGCTGTTCTCCAACGTGCGGGTGAACTCGTACTGCGTGGTCCAGGATACGGTGGTGCTGCCCGATTGCGACATCGGACGCCATGCCAAGCTGAAGAAGTGCGTCGTCGACCAGGGCTGCGTCATCCCGCCCGGCCTGGTGGTGGGCGAGGACCCCGAACTGGACGCAAAACGCTTCGACCGCAGCGCCAAGGGGGTGACGCTGATCACCGCCGACATGCTGAAGAAGCTGGAGTCGTAAGACGGAGGGGTTTCGCAAGCGCCTGCGGGCGCTGAAACGCGAGACACTGGCGGTGGCCATCGCCGCCCGCGATCCACGCACACCGTGGCCGGCCAAGGCGCTGGCCGCCGTGGTGGTAGCCTATGCCCTGTCGCCCATCGACCTGATCCCCGATTTCATCCCAGTGCTGGGCCTGCTGGACGACATGATCATCGTGCCCACCGGCATCTGGCTGCTGCTGCGCCTGATTCCGGCCGAGGTGATGGCGGACGCCCGCACCAAGGCCGCTGAAGCGGACAAGCCGGGCAAAAGCCTGTGGGGATTGGCGATAGTGGCGGCGCTGTGGTGTGCTGCCGCGTGGTGGGCGTACAGCACCCTCTCCCGCTAGCGGGAGAGGGAAAAACGGTTCAGGCCAGGAAAATATCCAGCGCCTTGTCCACCAGATCGATGTTGCGTGGGTGGTGCAGGGTCACCTCGCCGGCATCGGATTCCACCGTCACCCAGGCGTTATGGCCGTCGGCCTTCACCATTACCGAGATGATGGTATAGGGCGTGTCGTGGCGGGTGATCTGCATGGACATGCCGTCGGCGTGATAACGGCGCTCGCCTTCGTGCGGCAGCGCCGCCAGCAGCCGACGGAGCATGGGCTTGGTACGCATGGTCGAGGGTCCGATCCAGGAAAGTTGCCAATGCAAATAACTATAGCGCGAGCAGCCTCCGGCCGACCAATCGCCAATACGCATGGCCCCATGAGCGAGCCGAGCCACGCCATCGCCACATTCGCGTCCTAGGGTGTCACAGAGGCCGCCGTGCCCTCGAATTCCCGCACCATCAGGGTGGGCCCGTGGGGCATGCGGCGCAGGGCCTGGAACCCCAGGCGCAGGAAGCTGCCGGGATGGCGGCTGGACACCACCACGGTACCGGGGCCGCAATGTTCGGCGGCGATGGCG
Organism: Magnetospirillum sp.; assembly: GCA_035491155.1. Taxonomy (GTDB): domain Bacteria; phylum Pseudomonadota; class Alphaproteobacteria; order Rhodospirillales; family Magnetospirillaceae; genus Magnetospirillum. The sequence goes on from DATJKV010000377.1 coordinate 2,940, forward strand.
TCGAGCCGGCGTTGGATCAGCAGGCTGCCCAGGCGCCGCCCCTGCAGGTCGGGGCGCACCGCCGCCATGTAGAGCGACCAGGCGCAGGAACACCAGCTCTCCCGGCTGAAGCCGCCCACCGCCACCGGCTCGCCGTCCAGTTCGGCCACCAGGAAGCGCGAACGGGTGGCGCGCCGGCTTCCCAGGCCGGAAGCCAGGCGCTCCGCAACCGCCGATGGCCGGTAGCGCTCGGGCAAGGTGCCGTCCGCCTCGCGAAAGGCGGCGGCAACGATGGCCGTCACCGTGCCGATATCCGCCACCGCCAGCGGCCGCACTAACCCGCCCAGCGACACCAGATCCTGTATCCCCGTTACGTCCATCGACCCCTCCGACGTGATCTCTACTCCGGAAGAGTAGGAAAACGCGGGCCGGAGAGGGTGGGCAAAAACCGGGGCAAAACCGGACCTTTATTGCCCGCCGCGGCGCGCCTTTTCCGCCTTGCGCCAATTGGCGACGTTCTTGTTGTGGTCGTCGAGGCTCTTGGCGAACACATGGCCGCCCGAGCCGTCGGCAACGAAATACAGGGCGTTGGTGTCGGCGGGATGCAGCACCGCCTCGATGCTGGCCTTGCCCGGATTGGCGATGGGCGTGGGCGGCAGGCCGTCGATGACGTAGGTATTCCAGCGGTGCGGCGTCTCCAGGTCGGCACGGCTGATGGGGCGATCGAGCACGCCCAGGCCGTCGGACAGGCCGTAGATTACCGTGGGATCCGATTGCAGCTTCATGCCCAGACGCAGGCGGTTGAGGAAGACGGCGGCGACCATGGGGCGCTCGGCCTTGATGCCGGTTTCGCGCTCGACGATGGAGGCCAGCACCAGCGCCTGTTCCTTGGTCTTGATGGGCAGGTCGGCGGCGCGGTTGGGCCATTCGTGGTCGATCAGCTGGTGCATGGACTTCTCCATGCGCGCCACCACCTCGTCGCGGGTATCGTCGCGCGACAGATGCCAGGTTTCGGGCAGCAGGGCGCCTTCCGCCGGCTGGCGGGTGACACTGCCCGCCAGGTAATCGGCTTCGTCCACCAGGGCCAGCACCTGGCGGGTGGTCAGCCCCTCGGCCACGGTCAGCTTGTGAATGACGGTATGGCCCTCGGCCATCATGGCCATGGCGTCGATCGGCGCGACGTGGGCGGGGAAGGCGTACTCACCTGCCTTCAGCGTGGCGTGGCGCAGCTTGGTGCCGATCATGAAGGTGTAGGCATCGGGCACCACGCGGGCGGCGGCCAATTGGTGGGCAATGGCCTCGGTCCCCGAGCCCTTGGCGATCACCATTGTGATGGCTTCGGCCAGGGGGCCGGGACGGGTGAAGCGACGATGACCCTCAAGACCCGCCCAGGTGGCGGCGGCCACCGCCAGGATGGCGACGACGAACACGACCTTCCACAGCTTGCGCATCATTCCTTCCCGAAAATTGGCCCGAAATCGGGCCCAAAAACGGCAGAAGGCCCCCATGCGACGCACGGGAGCCTTCCGTCAACCACTGCCAGGACCTTACGGGGCCTTGGTGAAGATCAGCGAGGCGTTGGTGCCGCCGAAGCCGAACGAGTTCGACATGGCGATGTTGATCTCGCGCTTCTTGGCCACCTTGGCCACCAGGTCGATGTCGCAGCCCTCGTCCGGATTGTCCAGGTTGAGGGTCGGCGGCGCGACCTGATCGCGGATGGCCAACAGCGAGAAGATGGCCTCGACGGCACCGGCGGCACCCAGCAGGTGGCCGATGGCCGACTTGGTCGAGCTCATGGAGATGGTGTTGACGGCGTTGCCGAACAGGCGCTTGACCGCACCCAGCTCGATCACGTCGCCCATGGTCGCGGTGCCGTGGGCGTTGATGTAATCCACGTCGCCGGGGGTCAGCCCGGCACGCTTCAGCGCGGCCTGCATGGCGCGATAGGCGCCGTTGCCGTCCTCGGCCGGGGCGGTGATATGATAGGCGTCGCCGGACATGCCGTAGCCGATCACCTCGCCATAGATCTTGGCGCCGCGGGCCTTGGCGTGCTCCAGCTCTTCCAGCACCAGGACGCCGGCGCCCTCGCCCATGACGAAGCCGTCGCGGTCCTTGTCCCACGGACGGGACGCCGCCTGCGGGTCGTCGTTGCGGGCGGTGGACAGCGCCTTGCAGGCGGCGAAGCCGGCGATGCCCAGTCGGCAGACGGCGGATTCGGCGCCACCAGCAACCATGACATCGGCGTCGCCGAATATGATCAGGCGGGCGGCGTCACCGATGGCGTGCGCGCCGGTGGCGCAGGCGGTCACCACCGCGTGGTTCGGGCCCTTGAAGCCGTATTGAATGGAAACGTGGCCCGAGACCAGATTGATCAGGGCCGACGGGATGAAGAACGGCGAGACGCGGCGCGGGCCGTTATCCTTGAGCGTAAGGGCGCCGTCGGCGATGGCGGGCAGGCCGCCGATGCCGGAGCCGATCATCACGCCGGTGCGCTCACGGGCTTCCTCGTCCTGGGGAGTCCAGCCGGAATCGGCGATGGCTTCCTGGGCGGCGGCCAAGCCGTAGACGATGAAATCGTCCATGCGGCGGCGTTCCTTCGCGGGAACGACCTTGTCGAGGTCCAGTTCGCCCTCTCCGGTGCCGCGCGGAATAACGCCGGCGATACGGGCGGCGAGGTCGGACACCTCGAAATGCTCGATGGCGCGGATACCGGACTCACCGTTGATGAGGCGCTTCCAGGTGTGCTCGACGCCGTAACCCAGGGGGCCGACCATGCCGAGGCCGGTGACGACAACACGTCTCATGCGAAGGTTCCGTAGCTGAACTTAGAAAAAGGGCGCCGGCCCCCTTGGGGTTCGGCGCCCGAAACCAACCTTTACGCGGCCTTCGAGATGAAGTCGATCGCGTCCTTGACGGTCAGGATCTTCTCGGCAGCGTCATCAGGGATTTCGCAACCGAACTCTTCCTCGAAAGCCATGACCAGCTCGACGGT
>DATJKV010000378.1:0-11390 GCA_035491155.1 Magnetospirillum sp.
CCCGTGGCTTCCCCGCGCGCTGCTCTACGAGGCCGCCTCGGTGCCGGGCATCAAATCGGCCCATCCGCTCTACGTCAGCGCCATCCAGACGTCGAGCCCGGTGGACGGCCATTCCATGAGCACCAGCCTGCTCGCTTTCCCGTCCCACGCTCCCGTTTTCCTCAAGCCCGAGATCAATGCCCAGCTGGACATCCTGACTGTGCCCAACCGGGTGCTGATGGACCGCAAGTCGCGCGATGACTTCCAGGTGGCGCGCGAGCGTTTCGAGAAGACCGGCCAGCTGACGTTGACCCTGCTCGGTGCCGCGGAATCGCTGCAAAAGACGGTGGAGGTGCCGGGCCTGTTCCAGATCGGCCCGTCCTTCAGCATTGACGGCACCATGGTGACCTCGGACATGAACTACCACCGTATCACCGGCATCCCGCTGGACCGCATCTCGCTGGGCCTGATCCGGGTGGCCGACGGCGCCGATCCCGCCCGAGTCAAGGCCGCCATCGAGGCCAAACTGGGCACCCGCGCGCGGGTCTTCCTCAAGTCCGAGTTCATGGACAACGAGATCCACTACTACTCGCGCGAGACGCCCATCGGCACGATTTTCAACATGGGCCTGGTGGTCGGCACCATCGTCGGTATCGTCTTCATCTCCCAGGCCCTGCACGGCATCGTCAACGACAACATCCGCGAATACGCCGCCCTGCGCGCCGTCGGCTACAGCCAAAGCTTCTTCGTCATGCTGGTCTCGGTGGTGTCCTTGGCCATCTCGGTGGCGGCCTACCTGCCGTCCTGCCTGGCCGCCTGGGGCGTCTATTCGGTGGCGGCGGCGGCGACCAAGCTGCCGCTGGTGATGAAGCCCATAAACATGCTGACCATCCTGGGCGTCGTGGTGGTGATGGGCCAGGTGGCGACCCTGTTCGCCATCAAGCGGCTGAAGAACGCCAATCCCGTCGATTTGTTCGGCTGAGATCCGCCATGATTCAGCCGCCCGCGCCCTTGATCGCCGCCGACAACGTCTCGTATTTCTTCGGCGAGGGCGAGTCGCGCACCCAGGTGCTGTTCGACAACACCCTGCAGATCCTGCCCGGCCAACTGGTGATCATGACCGGGCCTTCGGGCTCGGGCAAAACCACCTTGCTGACCCTGCTGGGTGCGCTCCGCGGGGTGCAGCGGGGCAGCCTGACGGTGCTGGGCCGCGACGTGGCCGGCATGGACGAGGCGGCGCTGACCGAGATGCGCCGCAACATCGGCTTCATCTTCCAGATGCATAACCTGCTGGAATCGCTGACCGCCATCGAGAACGTGATGATGGCCACCCATCTTACCGAGGTGGCGCCGTCGATGGCGCGCGAGCACGGCATCGCGCTGCTGAAGCGCCTCGGTCTCGGCCATCGCATCGAGCACAAGCCCGGCGCCCTGTCCGGCGGCCAGCGCCAACGCGTCGCCGTGGCCCGCGCCCTGGTCAACTGCCCCCGCCTGATCCTGGCCGACGAGCCCACGGCGGCGCTGGACAAGGCCTCCAGCCTGGAGGTGGTGGACCTGCTGCACGAGCGCGCCGCCCAGGACGGCTGCGCCATCGTCATGGTCACCCACGACAACCGCATCATCGACAAGGCAGACCGTCTGGTCTCCATGGTGGACGGCCGCATCGTCTCGGACATCATGGTGCGCGAGCTGATGGCTATCTGCGAGTTCCTGCGCGAGGTGGAGTTCTTTGCCCGCCTGTCCCCTGCCGAACTCAGCTCGGTGGCGGAAAAGATGCGGCCGTGGCGGTTCCACGACGGCGAGGTTCTGATCCGCCAGGGCGACGTGGGTGAGGAATTCTTCCTGCTGGCCGAGGGCGAGGCCGAGGTGCGGGTGGCCGAGGGCGCCGGCGACAAGGTGGTGGCGACGCTGCGCCACGGCCAGTATTTCGGCGAACGCGCCCTCATCACCGGCGAGGTGCGCAACGCCACCGTGGCCGGCAAGGGCCGGGGCCTGGCCTATGCGCTCGGCAAGGCCGATTTCGACAAGGCGCTGGAAATGGCGCCCAGCTTCCGTGACCAGCTGCGCAAGATGTATTTCGGGCGGTAAGCCTAGAGCGCGATGACATTAGGTCGGTGCAGGCATGCGCCAACCCAATGTCTGAATCGCCCTCTAATTTGTTGAGCATCCGGTTCTAGGGTAGGGACCCGTCGGCCGCCTCCGGGTGGGCCTGGACGTAGCGCGCCAGGCCGTCGTCCAGGGTGGACCAGGTGATGCCTTGCGCCACCTTGGTGTAGATCCGGTGCATCAGCGGGATGGTGTGGCGGCCGTAATTGAACAGCGGCATCAAATCGTGGCCCTGCTCGATCTTGGGCTGATAGCAGGTCTGGCCGCTTTGGATGGCGCGGGCGCCGCGGGCCAGGGCCCAGTCCAGCGCCGCTTCCCACAGGCGGAAGTACAGCAGCCATTCCTTGGGCCGGCTGTAGTCGAAGCCGATGAACTTGTTGATGACCAGGTCGCCCACCTCGAAGCACATCATGAAGGTGATGAGCTTTTGCGAGGCGCGCTCGCGCAGCAGGATGAAATGGGCCTGCGGTTCGGCCGCCACCAGGTCGAAGAACCGGCGGTTCAACCGTTCGAACTGGACGTCCGATTGTTCGAAGGTTTGCTGGAACAGGTCCCACACTTCGTCCAGCACGGTGGGCGAGGGGGCCTGGATGACCGAGACGTCCACCTCCACCCGTTCCGCGCTCTGGCGCAGCTTTTTCTTCAGCTGGTGCCGGCGCGAGCCCTTGAGGCTGGCGAAGTAATCTTCCTTGCGGTCGCTGGGGAAGCTGGCCAAGGCATTGGGATAGCTTGGCAGGGCGAACAGCCGCCGCTCGCCGGCCAGCCAGGCCATCTCGGCACGCACCTCGGCCGGGAAGTCCTTCCACACCAGCATGCGGATGCGGCGCCGGCGCGCCTCGGCCGACACCGCGTCCTGGACCGCCAGCAGCGCGGCGCGGCGGTCGATGCCGGGCAGCACGCCGATCCAGCCCTCGTCCGAACAGGGCGAGCCGACGAAGAAGGTGCGCTGCACCAGCAGGCTGGGGAACAGCTTGCCGGGAATGGCCAGCAGTTTCATCGTCGCCTCGGGCACCACCAGTTCCAGCGGAACGTCGGTGATGAAGCACGGCGCGATGCCCACCTGGCGGCCATCCGCCTCGATGACGCCATAGAGGAAGGTGAATTGCTCCTCGATGCCGCACCTTTCCAGGGCGCGATACCACCACACGCCTTCGCGCGGCGCCTGGAAGCAGGCTTCCCACAATTCGGGCGCAATGGCGTCGGAGCTGTCGACGAATGTGATCTTCATCATGCGCGGGTCGCCACCAGGGCCGCGCCAGCGATGATCAGCGCCACGCCGGCCCAGCGGGTGCGATCGATCTTCTCGCGTAGCCACCATTGCGACAAAAGCGTCACCATGACGAAGCTGAGCGCGCCGATGGGATAGGCGACGCTGACGTCGAGAATCTGCAAAGCCAGGGTGTAGACCACCGCCTCGGTGACGAAGGTGGCCAGCCCTAGCGCCGTCCATAGCTTGCGCTGTCCGCGCGAGGCCATCTTGAGGAACACCTGCGCCACCCCCTCCATGGCTGTGCACGCCACGGCCAGGATGATGCCCTGCAACGCCATGGCGGTCATGGCGCCAGTTCCCCGGGCGGCTGGTAGGTGTTGTGGCCGGTGCGGCTGACCAGCGCGACGCCGGCCATGATCAGGGCGATGCCGATGCCTTGCGCCAGGCTGATGCGCTCGCCCAACAGCGGCACCGAGGCGGCGGCCACGGTGACGTAGCTCAGGGCGGTGATGGCATGGGCATAGGACAGGTCGGAATGCTCCAGCACCAGCATCCAGTTGAGGAACTGGCACAGCATCAGGCCGACGACGCCGAGGAACAGCGGGTTGTGCAGCGCGGTCAAGGTCACGGCGATGATGCCGCTTACCTCTCCCAGGCCGCCGACCGCTTCCTTCCACGCCAGTTGGGTGATCGTGTCGAGCACGATGGCGGCGGCCAATCCGAGGATGACCTTGAGGGGGACTGTGCGAAACATGAATCAATTATAAGCGCCGTCCCGCACTTGTCGATATCGGGTCTTACCCTATCGCGCGTAAGAAGATCAGGAAGAGCGGGGGCCGCAAAAGCGAAAGGCCGGGCTTTTGGCCCGGCCTTTTTCGATCGCTTGGAGCGGGCGAAGGGATTCGAACCCTCGACCCCAACCTTGGCAAGGTTGTGCTCTACCCCTGAGCTACGCCCGCTTCCTGGCGTGGTCTCCGTTGCGCTCGGCGCCGCGGAGGACCGGATAAATACGGGAAAGCCGGGGGGGGCGCAAGCCCTTTTTTCACTTTTTTTCATCCGGCCTGTCCGCCCCCGACGAAAGACCGGGAAACCGCCCCGCCATGGGCCACCGGCAGGCTTTGCCCTTGCCTCGCGGCCGGCTATTGTCCATCTATTGCGGGTCGACCCTTTCCCTCGGACCGGTGATTCATGGACCTTATCTTCGGCTCTGGCGCCAAGGCCGCGCCTGGTGGCGCCCCCAGCGATCTGATCAAGGATGGCAGCGCCGCCAGCTTCATGGCCGACGTCATCGAGGCCTCGCGTTCGGCCGTGATCATCGTCGATTTCTGGGCGACCTGGTGCGGCCCGTGCAAGCAGCTGGGTCCGGCGCTGGAAAAGGTGGTGCGCGAGATGCGCGGCGCCGTGCGCATGGTTAAGATCGACGTGGACAAGGAGCAGGCGCTGGCGGCGCAGCTGCGCATCCAGTCGGTGCCCACGGTCTATGCCTTTAAGGACGGCCGCCCGGTCGACGCCTTCACCGGCGCCCTGCCGGAAAGCCAGATCCGTTCGTTCCTGCAGCGGCTGCTCAAGGGCGGCGGCGACGCCGAGCCCACCCTGGACGAGGTGGTGGCCGAGGCCAAGGAGCTGCTGGCCGGGGGCGACGCCGAAACTGCGGCGCAGGCCTTCCAGCAGGTGCTGGCCGAGGACCCCAACCACGCCGGCGCCATGGCCGGGCTGTTGCGCGCCCTGATCGCTCTGGGTGATGCCGAGACGGTCAAGCAAATGCTGCCTCAGCTGCCGCCCGAAATGCTGAAGAATGCCGAGGTGGCGGCGGTGAAGACGGCATTGGAGTTGCAGGAGCACGCTGCCGCCAATGCCGGCGAGACTGCCGAGCTGCGCCGCCGCCTTGCCAACGACCCGGCCGACCATCAGGCCCGCTACGATCTGGCGCTGGCCTATTATGCTGCCGGCGAGCAGGAGGCGGCGGTGGACGAGTTGCTGGAGCTGTTCCGCCGCGACCGCGCCTGGAACGAGGATGCCGCCCGCAAGCAGCTGGTCAAGCTGTTCGAGGCGTTCGGTCCCACCCACCCGCTGACGATATCGGGTCGCCGCCGGCTGTCGTCGCTGCTGTTCTCGTAAACGGGTCCCGCCCATGGCCGCCGCCGCCCTCGACCTGCCGCGCGTCCTGCCGGTCTTCGCTGTGTCGGGAGTGTTGCTGCTGCCCGGGGCGAAGCTGCCGCTGACGGTGTTCGAGCCGCGCTATCTCGCCCTGGTGGATGCGGCGCTGGGGGCGGGGCGCATGCTGGCACTGGTGCAGCCGGCGCCCGAGGCCGCGCAAGGGGCGGCACCGGACCTCTATGGCATCGGCACGCTGGCACGCATCACCAATTTCGCCGAAAGCGGTGACGGCCGCTATCTCATTACCCTGTCCGGGGTGACGCGGTTCCGCCTGGCCGGCGAGGTGGAAGGCCGCGCCGGCTATCGCCGGGTGGTGGCCGAATACGCTCCGTTCGCCGCTGATTTGGCATCGCCGCCCAACCTGCCGGTGGACCGGCGCCGGCTGACCATGGCGGTGACCACCTATCTGGCCCGCCAGGGCCTGGCCACCGACTTCGCCAAGCTGGAAAAGGCCAGCGACGCCGAGCTGGTCACCAACCTGGCCATGGCGGCACCGCTCAGTCCCGAGGAAAAGCAGGCCATCCTGGAGGTGGCTACCGTCCAGGACCGCGCCAGCCTGATGATTGCCCTGTTCGAGATGGCGCTGCTCACCGAATCGGGCGAAGCCCTGTTACATTAGGAGCTGTTATGACCGACCGCGTTCCCGGCATCGATCCCAAGCTGATGGAGATCCTGCGCGCCCCCGGCACCAACGCGCCGCTGCGCTATGATCCGGATCACAACGAACTGGTGGACGACAAGGCGGGCCTGGCCTATCCCATCCGCGACGGCATCCCGATCATGCTGCCCGACGAGGCGCGCAGTCTGGATCAGGACAAGGCATGACCAGCCGGCACACCCCCGTCGAGATCAAGATCCGCAAGGCGGAAAAGCGGCTGGACGTCAGCTTCGACGACGGCGCCAGTTTCCTGCTGCCGGCCGAGCTGTTGCGGGTGGAAAGCCCGTCGGCCGAGGTGCAGGGCCATGGCCCCGGCCAGAAGCAGCTGGTGGCCGGCCGCCAGCACGTGGCTATCATCGGCGCCGAGCCGGTGGGCAACTACGCCGTCAAGCTGGTGTTCGACGACCTGCACGATTCCGGCCTTTACACCTGGGACTATCTGTACTGGTTGGGTGAGAACCAGGAGCGGGTGTGGACCGAATACCTGGAGGCGCTGGAAGCCGCCGGCAAGCACCGCGACCCCGCGCTAAATCCGCCGGAGATGCCCAAGCATGGCTGTGGCGGCGGCCACGGCGGTGGCTGCGGCTAACCTCTAAACAGGTTGCGGAAGCACTCCGCCGCTCCCCACCATCTCGTCACCTCCGCGAAAGCGGGGGGCCATGTGGCAACTCTTACGCGGGCCAATGATTCCCGCTTTTGCGGGAATGACGGGGAAATTCGGGGTTTTCCGCAGCCGGCTACAGCTTTTCGCCGCGCATCAGCCGGGGCAGGTCGCCCACCACGCCCATGGCGTGCTTCATGAAGAAGCGCTTGACCCCCGGCATGGCCTGCACCGCCGCCAGTCCCAGGTCGCGGGCCAGCTTCAGCGCGCCGATATCGTTGCTGAACAGGCGATTCAGCACGTCGGTCAGGCCCAGCATCAGCATGTTGTCGAAACGGCGCCAGCGCTGGTAGCGCTCCAGCACGTCGGGGCCGCCCACGTCCAGGCCGAGACGGCGGGCGTCGGCCACCACCTCGGCCAAAGCGGCCACGTCGCGGATGCCCATGTTCATGCCCTGGCCGGCGATGGGATGCATGCCATGGGCGGCGTCGCCGATCAGCGCCAGGCGGCGGTCGATGGCGCGCTCGGCGAATTGCAGCGACAGCGGGTAGTGGAAGCGGGGGCCGTCCAGGCCGATCCTGCCCAGGATATCGCCAAACCTGCTTTCCAGCTCGGCAAGGAAACCGGCATCGTCCTGGGCGACGATGGCTTCGGCCAGATGCAGCTTTTCCGTCCACACGATGGAGGAGCGGTGGGGATGGGCGGCAGTGCCCTTCATGGGCAGGATGGCGAAGGGGCCGCTGGGTAGGAAATGCTCGTGCGCCACGCCGTCGTGCGGCTTCTCGTGGGCGACGGTGCAGACGATGCCGGACTGGTGGTACTCCCACCGGGTCAGGCCGATGCCGGCGCCCTTGCGGGTGGGCGAGCCGCGGCCGTCGGCGGCCACCACCAGATTGCAACGGACGCTGCGCCCATCGGCCAGGGTGACGGTGGCGTCAGCGGCGCCGCGCTCGACCTTGGCCACCCGCGCAGGAGCGACCACGCGGACGGTGGGCAACTGGCCCAACCGCTCATGCACGGCGCGGCGGATGGTGGTGTTCTCGACGATCCAGCCGAAAGGTTGGTCGCCGATGGCATTATGGTCGTAATGCAGGAACAGCGGCGAAGCGCCGTCGGTGACCCTGATCTCCAGGATGGGCTCGGCCTCGGCCTCCATCAGCGGCCAGGCGCCGGCACCGGCGAACACCCGCTGGGCCGACAGCGCGATGGCGATGGAGCGCCCGTCGGTGCCGGCGCGGGCCAGCGCTTCCGGCGCCGCCGCTTCTACCATCATGACCTCCAGGCCGGCCTGGGCCAGGCAGCAGGCGGTCAGGCCGCCCACGGGGCCGCCGCCGATGACGACGATTTCGACGAAGGGGGGAAGAGTATCAGCCATGGGGGAAGATGTGCCATCGAAGGGGCGGTGGCGCAAGGCTGGCCCAGGTCAGGCCCAGGAAACAGGCAGCGGGCAGGGGCAACAGCCCATGTTTTGGGCAGCCAACACCCGGCCGGAGGGGGCTGGGGACGAAAAATCGCTTAGGCTGGGCGGAATGGCGATTTCGGCACGCGTCTTGAAAGGGAGAATCGCACGCGGAGGATCGCAAGCGGCTTGCGACCAATCAACCGGCGGATTTCCGGCGGGCGGCAGGGCGACAGCCCAGCCCGCAGGGGAGGCACCGCCCATTCTATGGGGACCAGAGATGAAGCTGATCATGGCCATCATCAAGCCCTTCAAGCTGGACGAAGTGCGCGAGGCGCTGACTCCGCTGGGCGTCCAGGGCCTGACCGTGAGCGAGGTCAAGGGCTTCGGCCGGCAGAAGGGCCAAACCGAGATTTATCGCGGCGCCGAATACGTCGTGAACTTCCTGCCCAAGGTGAAGATCGAGGTGGCGGTCAACGACGACATCGCCGACCGCGTCATCGAGGCAATCCAGGCCACCGCCCGCACCGGTAAGATCGGTGACGGCAAGATTTTCGTCATGGACATCGCGCAGGCCTTCCGCATCCGCACCGGCGAGGCCAATTCCGAAGCGCTGTGACCTGATCGCCCTCCACGGCGAATGAACGGACAAGGCCCGGGGGCGACCCCGGGCCCTTTTTTGTGCATTGGCGCAGGACGTGGCGGCCGGGCCCAAATCTTCGGCGACGAGACCTCCAAGGATGCGGGGCGCACACGGCAGCGGGGCTTGGCGTGGCCAGGCCGCCGGCTGTAGCCGGTCCTTGATGTTCTTCCTGGTTCATTGCCCGCCCGCTGCCGACACCGATGACGATTAAGCGGGCAGCACGGTCATATGCCTGCAATGCGGGCAACTCCCCTCGGGCCTGCTTATTTTCGCATCATCCTTTGGGATGAGGGCCTGATTCCGCCCCGGAATCCCGCCGCCGGGCAGTTGGCACGGTTCTTGTTAATAGAAGTCCATGCCGGCCCGGGTGTCCTTTCTCCTCCCAGAAGGCCCTGGGTCCGGCGACAGATCAAAGGCTGAGCCGTTTCGGGGGTATCCCATGATCCATCGTTTGAAGAATATCATCGCAGGCGTGGGCCCGGCCATGGGCGCCCTGCTGTTCGCCTCGGCCGCTTGGGCCCAGGAAGCCGCGGCACCTGCCGCTGCCGCTCCGGCGCCGACGCTTGATGGCGGCGCCACCGCGTGGATGCTCACCTCCACCGCTCTGGTGCTGATGATGACCATCCCGGGCCTGGCGCTGTTCTACGGCGGCATGGTTCGCAAGAAGAACGTTCTGGGCATCATGGCCCAGAGCTTCGTCATCGTCGCCCTGGTCACGGTGCTGTGGGTCATCGTCGGCTACTCGCTGGCCTTCACCGGCGAGAACCCGTACATCGGCAGCCTCGACCGCGTGCTGATGGCCGGCGTGGAGAAGGCCACCCTGTCGGGTACCATCCCGGAGACGGTCTTCTGCATGTTCCAGATGACCTTCGCCATCATCACCCCGGCGCTGATCACCGGCGCCTTCGCCGACCGCATGAAGTTCTCGGCCCTCATCGCCTTCTCGGCGCTGTGGCTGCTGGTCGACTACGTGCCGATCGCCCACTGGGTGTGGGCAATGGACGCCAACAACGCCGCCGTCGGCTTCCTGGGCAAGATGGGCGTGCTGGACTTCGCCGGCGGTACCGTCGTGCACATCAACGCCGGTGTGGCCGGCCTGGTGGCCTGCATCGTGCTCGGCCCGCGCAAGGGCTTCGGCAGCGACAACATGGCCCCGCACAACCTGACCCTGTCGGTCATCGGCGCCTCGCTGCTGTGGGTCGGCTGGTTCGGCTTCAACGCCGGTTCCGCCGTGGCCGCTGACGGCCGTGCCGGCTTCGCCATGATCACCACCCAGGTCGCCACCGCCGCTGCTACCCTGTCGTGGGCCGCTGCCGAGTGGATCCTGCGCAAGAAGCCGTCGGTGCTGGGCCTGATCTCGGGCGCCGTCGCCGGCCTGGTCGCCATCACTCCCGCTTCCGGCTTCGTCGGTGTGGGCGGCTCTCTGGTCATCGGCCTGGTGGCTGGCGTGGTCTGCTTCTGGGGTGCTACCGGCCTCAAGCATGCCCTGAAGTACGATGACTCGCTGGACGCCTTCGGCGTGCACGGCATCGGCGGCATCACCGGCGCCATCCTCACCGGCGTGTTCGCCATCGAGGGCATCGGCGGCACCGGCGGCCTGATCGAGGGTCATGCCGAGCAGGTCCTGACCCAGGTCTACGGCGTCGCCATCACCATCGTCTACACCGCCATCGTCAGCTTCGTGCTGCTGAAGCTGGTGGACCTGGTGATCGGCCTGCGCGTTACGCCCGAGGAAGAGCGCGAGGGTCTCGACCTCGCCCTGCACGGCGAGACGGTGCACTAATCCCTCCGGCACGGGGGAATGTGGGGAAGGGGGTGGGCCGCGAGGCTCACCCCCTTCTTCTTTGTTTGGCCCTCAGGCGGCGGGCGCTCGCATTCGCTCGCTTGCCTCACGCTCGCAAAGGCTCGCGGGCCCTCAATGGGCCAGTCGGGCGCGGGGCGCCCTCCGGTTGCCCGAGAATGCGCAGCATGATTGGCGGGGGGCGGGCAGGGAGGTCACAGGGAACTCACACATCCCGCTTTGGCGCTTGGCTGCAAATCGGTTAGAACATCTGGCGACCAAAGTATGCCGGTGACCAAGGTGAACGACCGTCTCGACCAGCTGACCGATTACCCCTTCCAGCGCCTGACCGATCTGCTGGGTGGCGCCGCCACCCCCGATTCCACCGTGATGTCCATCGGCGAACCGCAGCATCCGCCGCCGGCCCTGGTGGCGCGCGTGCTCGCCGACAAGGCCGGGCTATGGGGCAAGTACCCGCCGGCCAACGGCAGCCCGGAATTCCGCCAAGCGGTGGTGCAGTGGCTGACCGACCGGTTCAAGCTGCCCGAGGGCATGGTCGATGCCGACAAGTGCGTGCTGCCGGTGGCCGGCACCCGCGAGGCCCTGTACCTGATCGCCCAGACCGTGGTGTCGCCCTTGGGCGGCGAGAAGCCGGTGGTGCTGCTGCCCAACCCGTTCTACCAGGTCTACGTGGGTGCCGCCGTCATGGCCGGGGCCGAACCGGTGTTCGTGCCCGGTGCCCACGGTCCGGCCTCGCAGCCCGATTATTCCACCCTGCCGGAAGCGGTGCTGGCCCGCACCCAGCTGGCCTATCTGTGCAGCCCGGCCAACCCGCAGGGCGCGGTGGCCGACCTCGC
>DATJKV010000379.1:0-2521 GCA_035491155.1 Magnetospirillum sp.
CCGACAAGGCCGATGACGTGCTGCGCCGGGGTGGGGCGTTGTTCTGACCCCCGTCACGTTTCTAACCCACATCACGCCAGCGGTGGTGCCTGGCCGACGATTTCCTGTTCGGCGCGGAACCAGTGGTCCATCTCCTGGCCCTCGGGCTGGCCTTCCTGCTGCCACAGCTCGTAGGCGCGGCGTCGTACCGCCTCGATGATTCCGGTGTCGTCCTCGCGCTGGACCTCGGCCTTGGCCACGCCCGGGCGAATGATGTGATCGGTTCGGTCTGCCACGCCTGCCTCCTGCTTTTGGCGCCTCCTGATTTTTTGCCCGAGAACACGGGCCGTCCGGCCGTGGTTCCCAATCAGGACGCGGCCTCGGCTTCTACCGCCTGCTCGGCCGGGAAGGCCAGGACCACCGCCGCCATGGCCAGTGCCGCGCCGGCCAGCGCCGTGAACAGGGCGGTGAAGCCGCCATGGGCGTGCAGGAAGCCGACCAGCGGGATGGCGGCGGCGCTGGCGCCGAACGATACCAGATAACGCAGCGCGTAGACCCGTGACCGCCAGGAATCCGCCACGTAGCGGCCGACCATGGCTTCGTTGATCGGGATCTGGCCGAACACGGCGAACAACGCGGCGGTCGCCAGCAGGGCCAGCGGCCAGCCGAATGCAGTGCCGGCCGCCAGCAACAGCGGCGGCTGCACCACCACCACGGCGAACAGCACCCGGCGCAGGCTGAAGCGGTCTATCAGCGGGCCGGTGACCAACTGCGCCACCGCCGCCAGCGCATAGATGGCCGACACCATCCCGCCGATGCCGGCGGCTGAGTCCGCCAGTTGCGGCAGGCGCTCCTGCACGATCTTGGGCATGGCGATAACGGCGGCGTTGAAGATCAGGCCGCCGATGGCGGTGGACGCCATCAACACCACGAACAGCCGCACCATGTCGGCGCGGTTGGCGATGCCGTGGCGGGCAGGGGCGGCACCGGCCGGGCCGGGATCGCGCACCATCAGCGCATAGGCCACGCCCACCGCCAGGGCCAATGCGCCCGGCACCATGAAGGCGGCGCGCCAGCCATATGCCTGCATCAGGGCGCCGGCCATCAACGCCGCCGCCGCCAGACCCATGTTGCCCCACAGGCCGTTGATGCCCAGCGTGCGGCCCATGCGCTCTTGCGTAGTGACCAGCATGGCGTTGCCGATGGGGTGGTAGATGGAGCCGAACACACCCATCAAGGTCAGTCCGGCGGCCAACCACAGCGGTCCGTCGGCCAAGGCGCAGGCCATGGTGGCGGCGCCGGTGCCCAGGAAGAACACGATCATCATGCGATGGCGGCTCCAGCGGTCACCCAGCCAGCCCGAGGGCAGGGCGCCGGCACCGAAAGCGACGAAGCCGCCCAGCGCCAGCGCCAGCACCTCGCCGTACTCCAAGCCGAATTCGCCGGTCAGGGCCAGGGCGACGGTGGGGAAGATCAGCATGGCCAGATGGTCGAGGGCGTGGCCGATATTCAGGAAGGTGACCAATCTGCGTCGGCTGGCGGACATAGTCGCATGCTCCGTGCTTCGAATTTCATCGATGGACATGCTAGAAAGGCTGCCCGCTGTCTTTCGCGCGGTGATATGTCATGCAATGTCGAGATTCGGACATTCTTGAACGCATTGACGGCGCGTTGCTGCCGGTATTCGGTTGCGCGGTGGATTATTCCGACCGCACGGTGGTGGCGCGCCACAGCCATCGCCGGGCCCAGCTGATCCACGCGGTGTCCGGGGCCATGACCGTGTGCACCGACCACGGCAGCTGGGTAGTGCCGCCCACGCGGGGTGTCTGGGTGCCCGCCGGGGTGGAGCACTGGATCACCATGGCCGGTGCCGTGCGCATGCGCACCCTGTTCATCGCCCCCGAGCGGGCGACAGCATTGCCCGACCAGTGCGCGGTGGTGGCGGTGTCGCCGCTGCTGCGCGAGCTGATCCTGGCGGCGCTGACGGTGGATCAGCACGCCGCCACGTCGCGCGACGTTCAGGTGCTGGACTTGGCGGTGGAGGAAATCCGCTCCCTCGAGGTGCAACCGCTGCACCTTCCCATGCCGGCCGAGCCGCGCATCACCCGTATCTGCCACGCCCTGCTGGCCGACCCCGCCGACAAGCGGCCGCTGGCGGCATGGGCGGCGTGGGCGGGGTTGAGCGAGCGCACGGCGGCGCGCGCCTTTATCGCATCCTGCGGCATGAGCTTCGGCCGCTGGCGCCAGCAATTGCGGCTGATCGACGCGCTGACCCGGCTGGCGCGTGGCGAACCGGTCCTGAATGTGGCGCTTGACCTGGGCTACGACAGCCCAAGCGCCTTTTCGGCCATGTTCCGCAAGGCGTTGGGCCGGCCGCCCTCGGCCTACTTCAGTTGACTTGCCAAAACGCGCGGCGGCCTTATCTGTGTGGGCATGGATATCGCCGAACTCCTCAACGACACCGTCGACCGGTGGACCAACCCGCCGCCCCTGGTCAGCGTCGTGCGCCTGTCCGGGCTGATCGCTGCTGGCGGCGGCATGC
>DATJKV010000380.1:0-7240 GCA_035491155.1 Magnetospirillum sp.
AGGAGCGCATGCTCATGGTGCTCAAGCCAGAGAAGGAGAAAGAGGCCGAAGCGATCTTCAAGAAGTGGGGACTCGATTTCGCGGTCGTCGGCTACACCACCCCGAGCAGGCGCTTCCGCGTGAAACATGGCGGCGACGTCATGGCGGACCTGCCGATCAAGGAATTGGGCGACGAGGCGCCGGTCTATGACCGCCCGCATGTGGCTTCGCCCGCGCTGCCGGTGATCCAGGCGCGCGACGTGGAAGCGCCGCTGCCGGTTGCGGCGGCACTGGAGAAGCTCATCGCAACGCCCGAGCTCTGCTCGAAACGCTGGGTCTGGGAGCAATATGATCACGTGATCCTGGGCAACACCGTGCAGCGTCCCGGCGGCGATGCCGCCGTGGTGCGCATCCACGGCAGCAACAAGGCCGTCGCCATCACCACCGACTGCACCCCGCGCTATTGCCAGGCCGACCCGCATGAGGGCGGCCGTCAGGCGGTGGCCGAGGCCTATCGCAACCTGTCGGCCACCGGTGCGGTGCCGCTGGCGGTGACCGACAATTTGAACTTCGGCAATCCGGAAAAGCCCGAGATCATGGGCCAGATCGTCGAGGCCATTAAGGGTATGGGCGAGGCCTGCCGCGACCTGGATTTCCCTGTCGTCTCGGGCAATGTCTCGCTCTACAACGAGACTCAGGGCACCGCCATTCAGCCGACCCCGGCCATCGGCGCCGTGGGCCTGCTGGACGACGTCAACAAGCACATGACGCTGGCCTTCAAGGCTGCCGGCAGCAACATCGTGCTGCTGGGCGAAACCAAGGGCTGGCTGGGCGCGTCGCTGTATCTGCGCGAAATCTGTGGTCGCGAGGAAGGAGCCCCGCCGCCGGTGGCCCTGCACCGCGAACGCCGCAAGGGCGAGCTGGTGCGCCAGCTGATCCAGGACGGCCAGCTCAAGGCCTGCCACGACGTTTCCGACGGTGGCCTGCTGGTGGCCGTGGCCGAGATGTCCATGGCTTCGGCCGAGCGCATCGGCGCGGCGCTTGATGCTCCGTCCACCCTGCCGCTGCACGCCTGGTGCTTCGGCGAGGACCAGGGCCGCTATGTCCTGGAAGTCTCGGACGATGACCTGGTGTCGGTGCTGGAAGCCGCCGAGGAGCACGAGGTCGGCGCCCGCGTCATCGGCAAGACCGGCGGCCACGTCATCAGCGTCGGCGGCCGTGCCGTTACCGTGGACGAGCTGAAGGACGCCAACGAAGGCTGGTTGCCCAAGTACATGGGCGCCGAGATGTCGGGCCACTAAGTCCGGCCGGATGGAAACGAGGGCGTCGGCCATTACGGCCGGCGCCCTTTTTCTTTGCATGAGCGTCAGCCGGGCATGAGGGTGGTAGGACCGGTGGGCTTCCACTAGAGTGCGGCCCATGGAACCCACTCCATCCTCCACCCGCTCCGGTATCCTCGCCGCCTTCGGCACCTTCCTGTGCTGGGGTCTGTTCGGGCTCTATTTCAAGGCCCTCGGCGAGGTCCCGGCGCCCGAAGTTCTGGCCCACCGCGTACTGGGCGGGGCGGTATTTGCCGTGATCCTGCTGGTGGCCGTCGGCGGGCTCAAGGACCTGCGGCCGCTTATGGCCGACCGCTCCGCGCTGCTGCGCCTCGGTGGCTCGGCTTTGGCCATCGCCGTCAATTGGGGCCTGTTCGTCTGGTCGGTGGCCCATGGCCGCGCGCTGGAGGCCTCGCTCGGCTATTACATCTACCCGCTGGTGTCGGTACTGCTCGGCCGGGTGCTGCTGGGCGAGCATATGAGCCGCCGGCAGACGGCGGCCGTGGTGCTGGTGGCGCTTGGGGTCGGATGGCAGGTATCCCATGGCACGGGTGTGCCGTGGGTGGCGCTGGGCTTGGCGGCCAGCTTCGGCGTCTACGGCCTGCTGCGCAAGACCATCGCCGTGCCGGCCCTGGCCGGCCTGCTGGTGGAGACCGTGTGGCTGACGCCGCTGGCCGCCCTCTATCTGGTATGGGAAGGCGGCGGCGTCGCCCCTGCTTTGGGTGGCCACACCCTGGTTCTGCTGGCGCTGGCCGGGCCGGTGACCGCGGTGCCGCTGGCCCTGTTCGCCTACGGCGCCCGTCGGCTCAGGCTCTCCACCATCGGGCTGATGATGTACATGAACCCCACCGTCCAGATGCTGGTAGCGGTGTTCGCCCTGGGCGAGGCCTTCACCTCCGCCCACGCCGTCACTTTCGCCGCCATCTGGGCCGGCGTGGCGCTGTATGCGTGGCCGCTGCGGAAAGCCTGAGAAGGGCGCTTAGGTATTAGGGCTTCCGTTCGCCACAGGAACCGGGCAGAATGCGCCGCCCGCCACCACCCAGCGACAGGAGAAACCCCCATGCCCATGGACGCCGGCGACATCGAACGCATGATCAAGGCTGCCTTTCCCGACGCCCGCGTGATCATCGAGGACCTGCGCGGCGACGGCGACCATTATTCGGCGCTGGTGGTGTCCGAGGCGTTCAAGGGCAAGAGCCGGGTGCAGCAGCACCAGATGGTCTATGCCGCCCTGCAAGGCAAGATGGGTGGCGAGCTTCATGCGCTTGCGCTGCAGACCGCCACGCCGGAAACCGCGCCCGATTGGGCGCAGTAGACCAAGCGGCGGGTTGACCGACCTCAAGGCCGCGCATAGCTGTTGTGGTGCAAGCGATGTTGCACTGCCGGCCTCGGCGGCCTAGATTAAACTCATTCTAATTCCCCCCGGAACGAATAGGGCCTCTTCCCCATGAGCAATCCCGTCTTCGAGCGCATCAAGCAGGACATCACCGAGAACGACGTCGTTCTCTACATGAAGGGGACCCCCATGTTCCCGCAGTGTGGGTTCTCCGCCGCCGTGGTGCAGGTGCTGACCGATCTGGGCGTCAAGTTCAAGGGCGTCGACATCCTGGTCGACCCGTCCTTGCGCGAGGGTATCAAGCAGTTCACCAACTGGCCGACCCTGCCGCAGCTTTACGTCAAGGGCGAGTTCGTCGGCGGCTGCGACATCGTGCGCGAAATGGCGGCCAACGGCGAATTGAAGACCCTGATGGCCGAAAAGGGCGTCGCTTCCGCGTAAAGCGGACGCTTATCGTTATGAGAGGCCGCTCCCACCAGGGGGCGGCCTTTTGCTATGCTGGCGCATGACACAGCAGCAGCCTAACAATCCGCTTCACGGCATCACCCTGGAAATGGTGCTGACCCGGCTCGTCCAGCATTACGGTTGGAAAGGGCTGTGGCAGCATGTTCAGGTCCAGTGCTTCTATAACCACCCCAGCATCAAATCGAGTTTGAAGTTCCTGCGCAAAACCCCGTGGGCGCGCCAGAAGGTCGAAGAGCTTTACCTCAAGCTGTAGGCCAGCCGCCGCACCACCGCGTCCATGCGGTCTTCCGGTAGATTGCCCCAACCCAGCACCAAGCCGGGCGGGCCTGGGTGGAAGCGGTATTCGGACAGCGCTGGTACCGACAGCCCCGCCGCTTGCGCCTTGGCGGCTGCGGTGCGGTCGTCGGTTCCCTCGTTCAGCCACAGCACCGAGTGCAATCCTGCCTCGCCCGCCCGCAGGATGCCGAACGGGCCGAGGTGGCGCGCGCAGGCTTCGGCGAAGGCGGAGCGGCGGGCGGCATAGAGGGCCCGCATGCGTTTGAGGTGGCGGGCGAACAGGCCTTCGGCCATGAAGTCGGCCATGGCCGCCTGGGTCAGCGACGGCGGTGCCATGTCGGCGAGGCGGCGGGCCGCCATGAACGGCGCCATCAAGTCCTCGGGCAGCACCATCCAGCCCAGGCGCAGGCCGGGAAACATGGATTTGGAGAAGGTGCCCAGGTGGATGGTGCGCTGTTCGCGATCGAGGCCTTGCAGCGCCGCCAGGGGTGGGCCGGCGTGGCGGAACTCGCCGTCGTAGTCGTCCTCGACGATCCAGCCCTGGTGCCGCGCCGCCCACTCCACCAAGGCCAACCGGCGGGCCAGCGGCATGGTCACGCCCGAAGGGTATTGGTGTGATGGCGTGACCCAGGCCAGCCGTGCCTGCGGCCACAGGCGTTCACCCTGGGCCTCGTCGAAGCCGCTCTCATCTACCGGCACCGGTGCCACGGCGGCCCCGACGGCGCGCAGCACGCCCTTCAGGCCCTGATAGCACGGGTCCTCGACCATCACCGCGTCGCCCGGGTCCAGCAGCACGCGGGCCGCCAGGTCCAGCGCCTGTTGCGAGCCCGAGACGATCAACACCTGTTCGGGCGAACACCGCACCGCCCGACTACGCCCGAGCCACTCGGCGATGGCCGCGCGCAGCGGCGGGTAGCCGGCGGCATTCTCCGGCACCAACAACTCGCGCCCGGGCCGGCGCCAGCGCCGAGCCAGCAAGCGGCTCCATTCGGCGAAAGGGAAATGGGCCAGTTCGGGCGTGCCCGGCGCCAGCGTCTCGCCCCAGCCTCGCCCGCGCGGCGCCTGCAAGGCCATCAGCATGTCCATGCGCTTGGACAGCGGGCGCGCCAGTGGACGGGGCGGCGGGGCAGGGGACGGCAGGCGGGCCACCACGGTTCCCGAGCCGCTGTGCGCTTCGACCAATCCGTCGGCCAGCAACAATTCGAAGGCCGCCAGGACGCTGTTGCGCCCCAGCCCAAGATGCGCAGCCAGGCGGCGGGTGGAGGGCAGGCGGCTGCCCGCGGCCAACGTACCATCGAGGATGGCTTGACGCAGGGCGGCGGCCAGTTGCTGCGGCAATGATCCGCTGTCGCGGCCCAGCGGCGGTAGCGCCAAAGTCGGGTCGAAGGCGGTGCGCGGCATGGATAGTGGTTCCTCGAGAATTGCCTATGTGGAGCTTCTTGGAGAGCCGCTTTGCCGTCAAGCTTCCGTCAGCGATCATAGGAGACTGACATTGACCAGCCTGACGCCCACCCCACGCTCCACCGCCTGCCGCCGCACCCAACGGGCCAGCCACGACGTGGACGCCATCGCCGCCGTGCTGGACGAGGCGCTGGTGGCCCATGTGGGCTTCGTCCAGGACGGCCAGCCCTTCGTCATCCCCACCAATGCCTGGCGGGTGGGCGAGGCGCTGTATTTCCACTGCGCCCGCAACGGCCGTATGGCCGAGGTGATGGGTTCGGGCGCGCCGCTCTGCGTCACCGTCACGCTGATGGACGGGTTGGTGCTGGCGCGCTCGCTGATGCACCATTCCATGAACTATCGGTCCGTGATGCTGTTCGGCGTGGCCGAGGAGGTGGTTGAAGCCGAGGAGAAGCTCCCTCTGCTCACCGCCCTGGTCGAGCATATGCATCCCGGCCGCGCCGCTTTGGTGCGCGAACCCGACGACAAGGAGCTGGCGGTGACGGCGGTGTTCCGCCTGCCCATCACCGAAGGCTCGGCGAAGGCGCGTACCGGCGGCCCGGTGGACCGCCCCGATGACATGTCCCGCGACGTTCCCGCCGGGGTGGTGCCGCTGACGGTGCTGCGGGGCGATCTTGTGCCCTGAAAAGCAAAACGCCCCGGCCAATGGCCGGGGCGCTTCGGGTCGGGAATTCCGTGCTGATCAGCGCGAGTAGAATTCGATGACCAGGTTCGGTTCCATCTGGACCGGGTAGGGAACGTCCGCCAGCTTGGGCGCGCGGATGAACTTGCCCTTCATGTCCTTCAGGTCGACTTCGATGTACTCGGGGATGTCGCGCTCGGTCGAGCCGGCAGCCTCGACGACGATGGCCAGGTCCTTGGACTTCTGCTTCACGCTCACCACATCGCCGTCCTTCACCTGGTAGGACGAGATGTTGACGCGCTTGCCGTTCACCTGGATGTGGCCATGGTTGACGATCTGGCGGGCCTGGAACGGCGACACCGCGAACTTCATGCGGTAGACGACGGCGTCGAGGCGACGCTCCAGCAGCTCGATCAGGTTCTCGGAGGTGTCGCCACGGCGGCGCACGGCCTCGTCATAGAGCTTGCGGAACTGCTTCTCGGAGATGTTGCCGTAGTAGCCCTTCAGCTTCTGCTTCGCCATCAGCTGGGTGCCGAAGTCGGAAGGCTTCTTGCGGCGGGCGCCGTGCTGGCCGGGAGGGTTCTCCTTGCCGCGAGCCAGCGGCGACTTGCCACGGCCCCACAGGTTGACGCCCAGACGGCGATTGATCTTGAATTTCGATTCAGCGCGCTTGGTCATCGCGACGTCCTTACAAAGTCCCGGCTGTTGCCGGTTGGGGTTTGTCCCGATAGTCCTGACCCGGCAAGCCGGAGGCGTGGTGAACACACACGTCACCAATCATTCTCGGGAATGAAGCGGTGCTTATAGGCAAAGGCGGCGGGGGGAGTCAATCGTTTTTGGCCCTCAGGCGGCGGGCGTTTACTCCGTTCGCTTGCCTCACGCTCGCATAAGCTCGCGGGCCCTCAATGGGCCAGTCCCTCGCTTCGCTCGCTCCGGGTGCTGTGTCCCAAATTCCTTCCTACACACTCATCCCCGCCACCCAGCCGCTCGACCAGGCCCACTGGAAATTATAGCCACCCAGCCAGCCGGTAACGTCCATCGCCTCGCCGACGAAGAACAGGCCCGGGTGGGACTGGGCGGCCATGGTCTTGGAAGACAAGCGGTCGGTGGCGACGCCGCCCAGCGTCACCTCGGCGGTACGGTAACCTTCGGTGCCGGCCGGTTTCAGCGTCCAGGCGTTGATCATTCGGCCCAGCTCGCCGAGCACCTTGTTGGGCAGGTCGGCAAGGCGGCGGCCGGTGAGCCCGGCGCGCTCCACCAGCCCTTCCGCCAGCCGGGCGGGCAGCAGCTCGGACAGCACGGTCTTGGGCTCGGCCTTGGGGCGGCTGGCCTTGCGGTCCACCAGCCAGCCGGTGGCATCGGTGGCGGGGGCCAGGTTCACCACGACCTCCTGGCCCTCGCGCCAATAGGACGAGATTTGCAAGATGGCGGGGCCGGACAGGCCGCGATGGGTGAACAGCACCGCCTCGGCGAAACGGGTCTTGCCGCAGGTGACGACGCCGTCCACGGCGATGCCGGTCAGCGCCCGCATGAAGTCCAGGTCGGCGGCGGTGAAGGTAAGCGGCACCAAAGCGGGCCGCAGCTCGCTGACGCCCAGCTCCAGGCGGCGGGCCAAGTGATGGGCGAAGCCGGAGGCTCCTAGCCTGGGGATGGACAGGCCGCCGGTGGCGATTACCACCGCCGGTGCGGTGAAGCGGCCGGCATCGGTGACCACCTCGTGCGGGCCGTCACCCTCCACGTCGCCCACCCGCACGCCGAGGCGGAATTCCACCGAGCCGGCGC
>DATJKV010000381.1:0-3610 GCA_035491155.1 Magnetospirillum sp.
GTTGGAGCGCCACACGAACATGTTGCGCGGCCAGTTGGCGGGATCGTCGGGATCGTTACAGGCGAGTTCAAGTTCGCCGGACTTCAGCGCCTTCGCGACATAGTCCTTCGGATCGAGGCCGGCAGTCTTGGCGCGGCGAGCGATGTCGAGCGGGTTCTGTTTGAGCTGCGGCGCGGACGGCAGCCAGCCCATGCGCTCGGCACGGACGTTGAAATCGATCAGGCTGCCCTGCCATTTGGTCTTGTCGGCGAGCGGCGAGAGGATTTCGTCAACGCCGAGCGTCTCGTAGCGCCACTGGTCGGTATGCGCGTAGAAGAACGAGGTCGAGTTCTGCTGCCGCGGCGGGCGCGCCCAGTCGAGGGCGAAGGCGAGCGGCGTCCAGCCGGTCTGCGGGCGCAGTTTCTCCTGGCCCACATAGTGCGCCCAACCGCCGCCTTCCTGGCCCACGCAGCCGCACATCACCAGCATGTTGATGATGCCGCGGTAGTTCATGTCCATGTGGTACCAGTGGTTCATGGCGGCGCCGATGATCACCATGGACCGGCCGTGGGTCTGGTGGGCGTTCTCGGCGAACTGCCGCGCCACCGTGATCACGTCCTTGGCCTTGACGCCGGTGATGGCCTCCTGCCACGCCGGGGTATAGGGCACGTTCTGGTCATAGCTCGAGGCGACGTGCTTGCCGCCCAGGCCGCGGTCGATGCCGTAATTGGCCGCCATCAGGTCGAACACCGTGGCCACCATGGTTTCGCCGTCGACCAGCGCCATGCGCTTGATCGGCACGTTGCGCACCAGGATTTCCGGCTGTGGGTTATTGTCGAAATAGGCGTGGTCGAGATGGCCGAAATAGGGGAAGGCCACCGGCGCCACGTCGTCGCGCTTGTCGATCAGGCTGAGCGACAGCTTGACCTCGGCTCCGTCGCGGCCATCCTTCTGCTCGATGTTCCACTTGCCGCTCTCGCCCCAGCGGAAGCCGATGGAGCCGTTGGGCACCACCACGCGGCCGCTGTCCTCGTCGACACCGACCGTCTTCCATTCCGGATTGTTGGCCTGATCCAGCGAGCCGTCGAAATCGGAGGCGCGGAGGAAGCGGTCGGGCACCCAGTGCTTGCCCCGCTGCACCAGCCGGACCAGCAGCGGCATGTCACTGGTGCGCCGGCAGTAATCCTCGAAATAATCCGACTTCTTGTCGCCCAGGTGGAATTCCTTGAGGATCACATGGCCCATGGCCATGGCCAGGGCGGAATCCGTGCCCTGCTTGGGCGCCAGCCAGATATCGGCGAATTTCGACGCCTCGGAATAATCCGGGCAGACCACCACGCTCTTGGCGCCCTTGTAGCGCACCTCGGTGTAGAAATGGGCGTCGGGCGTGCGGGTCTGGGGCACGTTCGAGCCCCACAGGATCAGGAAATTGGAGTTGTACCAGTCGGCCGATTCCGGCACGTCGGTCTGCTCGCCCCAAATCTGCGGGCTGGCCGGCGGCAGGTCGCAGTACCAGTCGTAGAAGGACAGCGAGACGCCGCCGATCAACGACAGGTAACGGGTGCCGGCGGCGAACGAGACCATGGACATGGCCGGGATGGGCGAGAAGCCCGCCACCCGGTCGGGGCCCCAGGTCTTGATGGTGTGGATGTTGGCGGCGGCGATCATCTCCTCCGCCTCGCCCCATGCACAGCGGACGAAACCACCCTGGCCGCGGATCTTCTTATAGGACGCCGCCTTGACCGGATCGCTGACGATGGAGCGCCACGCCTCCACCGGCGCCAGGCTCTTGCGCGCCTCACGCCACTGCCGCAGCAGCGCCGCGCGCACCAGGGGATGCTTCACGCGGTTGCCGGAATACATGTACCAGGAATAGCTGGCGCCACGCTGGCAACCACGCGGCTCGTGGTTAGGCAGGCCGGGCCGCGTGCGCGGATAGTCGGTCTGCTGCGTCTCCCAGGTGACGATGCCGCCCTTGACGTAGATCTTCCACGAGCACGAGCCCGTGCAGTTGGTGCCATGGGTCGAGCGCACGACCTTGTCGTGCTGCCAGCGGCGGCGGTAGCCCTCTTCCCAGGCGCGGCTTTCGTTGGTGACGACGCCGTGCTCGCCCGAGAAGGTATCGACGTTCCTCTTGAAGAACATCAGACGGTCGATGAAATGGCTCATTTATTGTTTTCCGTCGTTCGATTGAGTTCGGCCTAGCACTTGATTTCCGCGTTCTTGCGCGTGTACCACCACCACGTCGCGAACACGCAGGTGACGTAGAAGGCCAGGAACACATACAGGGCCGCCTCGGCACTGCCGGTCATGGCGATGGAGGTGCCGAAGCTGCGCGGGATGAAGAACGCGCCGTAGGCGGCCACCGCCGAGCTGAAGCCGAGCACGGCGGCGGCCTCGGTGCCGGCCTCGCCAGTGATCTCGGCGGGCCCCATGTTGCGGCCTTCGCTCTCGCGCTTCTTCAGGGTCAGGAAGATCTGCGGGATCATCTGGAAGGTGGAGGCGTTGCCCACGCCGGTGCCGGCGAACAGCAGCAGGAACATGGACAGGAAGCCGGTGAAGGCACCCGGATCGGTCTTGTGCCCCAGGAAGTGCAGCACACCGACCACCGCCGCCATCATCACCAGGAAGGTCACCAAGGTGACGCGAGCACCGCCGAAGCGATCCGACAGGAAGCCGCCGATGACGCGCGCTACCGAGCCCACCAGCGGGCCGAGGAAGGCGTAGGTCAGCGGGTTGACCTCGGGGAACTGGGTCTTGGTCAGCAGCGCGAAGCCGGCGGAATAGCCGATGAACGAGCCGAAGGTGCCCATGTAAAGCCAGCACATGACCCAGTTGTGCTTACGCTTGAAGATCACCGCCTGATCCTTGAACGAGGCCCGCGCGCTGGCGATGTCGTTCATGCCCACCCACGCGGCGACACAGCACAACAGGATGAACGGCACCCAGACGAAGCCGGCGTTCTGCAGCCACATCTGCTTGGTTTCGGCGCCCTTGACCCAGGCCTGCGGCTCGCCGGTGACACCGCTGAACGCGGCGGTGGCGATCACCAGCGGCACCACGAACTGCACCACCGAGACACCCAGATTGCCGATGCCGGCATTGAGGCCCAGTGCCATGCCCTTCTTCTGCCGGGGGAAGAAGAAGCTGATGTTGGCCATGGACGAGGCGAAGTTGCCGCCGCCGAAGCCGCACAGCAACGCCAGGCCCAGGAACACCGGATAGGGCGTGGCCGGGTTCTGCACCGCGATGCCGATACCCACCGCCGGCACCAGCAGCGAGGCGGTGGACAGTGCCGTCCACGCCCGCCCGCCGAAGATGGGGATCATGAAGGAATAGAAGATGCGCAGCGTCGCCCCGGCCAGACCTGGCATGGAGGCCAGCCAGAACAGCTGGTCGGTGTCGAACTTGAAGCCGATGTTGGGCAGGTTCACCACCACCACGCTCCACACCATCCACAGGGCGAAGGCGAGAAGCAGCGACGGCATGGAAATCCACAGATTGCGCATGGCGATGCCACGCCCCAACTGCTGCCAATAAGCAGGGTCTTCGGGCGTCCAGGTGGTCAGCACATGCCGCCGGATGGCGTTCCCGGAATCGTCGATATGCATGCTCGTGCCCCTTGTTCAGG
>DATJKV010000382.1:0-2127 GCA_035491155.1 Magnetospirillum sp.
CGCGGCGCTACGTCGTAGGGAATGGCAATCTGCTTGAAGCCGACCCAGGCGTACAGCCCCTTCATGAAGCGGGTATGCTCGGGCATGGCGTTGAGCACCTCGACCACCTTGCGATCGAGCAGACGGAAGTCACCGGCACCGCGCGGCAGCTTCACGTCCGAGACACGGGCGAACAGGTTGTAGAAGGCGTCCGCCGCATTGCGCTTGAAGGCGCTTTCACCGTCGCGGCCGCGACGGACGGCGATGACCATCTCGTAGCCCTCGCGCCACTTGTCCAGCATGTCCTTGACCAGCTCGGGCGGATGCTGCAGGTCGGCATCCAGCATGATGACCGCCTGGCCGGTGGTGTGCTGCAGGCCGGCGGTCAGCGCCAGCTCCTTGCCGAAGTTGCGCGACAGCTCCACCACCTTTATCCTCGGGTCGCGGCGATGATGGTCCACCACCCGGGCCACGGTGTCGTCGCGGCTGCCGTCGTCGACACAGACGATCTCGTAGGTCACGCCCAAGTCCGCCATCACGTCGGTTAGGCGCGCGAACAGCCCGTCCACGTTGCCCGATTCGTTGAACATGGGCACGACCAGCGACAGGACCGGCGCGGTTTGAGCGGAAGTTTGGGCGGTCATGGAAAAGCGGCCTCGCCGACGACGGTGAATGCCGGCAGTTTGGAAGAAAGCGCCCCCACGGTCAATCGGCGAGCCCCCATGTCCCACCCCATCTCCCGCCTTCCCGCCATCACCTTGTGCGCCGACGATTACGGCCTCGCCCCCGGCGTGTCCGAGGCGATCCTGGCCCTGATCGACATGGGGCGGTTGCAGGCCACCGGCTGCATGACCGGCAGCCCGCACTGGCCGACGGCGGCCCCCTTGCTGCGGGCGCTGGAGCACAAGGCCGATGTGGGCGTGCACCTGACGCTGACCGAGCAGGCCCCGTTGGGCCCCATGCCCAGCCTGGCGCCCAATGGCAAGCTGCGGCGGGTGGCGACGCTGATCAAGCGCGCCGTCACCCGCCGGCTGGACAAGGCCGAGATCGCCGCCGAACTGGAGCGCCAGGTGGACAGCTTCGAGGCCCATTTCGGCCGCCCGCCCGACTTCCTGGACGGCCACCACCACGTCCACCAACTGCCCGTCATCGGCGAGGTGGTGCTGGATTTGTGGCGCCGTCGCATGGGCGGCAAAGGCTGGGTGCGCTCGTGTGTCGAGCCGCTGCCGGCCATCCTGGCACGTGGAATCGATCCGATCCGCGCCAGCATCATCTCCACCCTGGGCCTGGGCTTCCGCCGCCGGCTCAAGGCCGAGGGGGTGCCGCACAACACTTCGTTCCGGGGCGTCTACGACCTTTCCGGCCGGGTGCCCTATGCGACGTTGTTCCGCCGCTTCACCGACGCGCCGGGGCCGCGCACCCTGGCGATGTGCCATCCCGGCAAGGTGGACGACGCGCTGCGCGCGGCCGATTGCCTGACCGACCAGCGCGAGGTGGAATTCGCCTATCTCGCCTCGGAGTCCTGCGCGCTCTCCATGGCCGAGCGCGGCGTCAGCTTCCGCCGCCTGTTCCCATGAGCCCGCGCGCGGCGGCCCTGCGGCTGGCCGCCTATTACTCGGCCCT
The DNA here is from genome assembly GCA_035491155.1 of Magnetospirillum sp. Lineage (GTDB taxonomy): Bacteria > Pseudomonadota > Alphaproteobacteria > Rhodospirillales > Magnetospirillaceae > Magnetospirillum. The sequence goes on from DATJKV010000382.1 coordinate 1,603, forward strand.
GTTCATGGCGGTGGGCATCCAACTGCCGTTCTGGCCGCTGTGGATGAAGGATCGCGGCCTGTCGCCGGCCGAGATCGGCCTAGTGCTGGCGGCATCCTACCTGATCAAAAGCATAGTCAACCCGCTGATCGGCCACGTGGTGGACCGCCGGGGCGACCGCCGCCGCCCCATGACCTGGCTGGCCCTGGGCGCGACGCTGACCTGGATGGGGTTCAGCCTGACCGACGGGTTCTGGCCCATCCTGCTGCTGACCATGGTGGGCGTCGGCCTGTGGTCCGGCATCATGCCGGTGGGCGAAGCCCTGGCCATGATGACCACCCAGCGCCTCAACCTGGATTACGGCCGGGTGCGGCTGTGGGGCTCGGCCGCCTTCATCGCCACCGCCATCGGCGGCGGCCACCTGCTGACCGTGCTGCCGACCAGCGTCCTGGTGTGGCTGCTGACCGCCGCCCTCGGCCTGACCACCATCGCCTGCGCCGCTTTGCCCGACACAAGGGTGCCCACGACCGAGACAGGCAAGGTGCC
>DATJKV010000383.1:0-5123 GCA_035491155.1 Magnetospirillum sp.
GCGGCCAGGGCGGCCAGCCGGGCAATGGTGGCAACCCCGGTTCCGGCGGCGGCCAGGGCGACCACCAGGGCGATGGTGGCAACACCGGCTCGGGCGGCGGCCAGGGCGGCCAGCCGGGCAATGGTGGCAACCCCGGTTCCGGCGGCGGCCAGGATGACCATCCGAAGGATACCGGCAGCAAGGCCGGCTCCGGCGGTGGCAAGGGCGGCAAGGACGACCACCCGAAGGACAACGGCGACAAAGCTGGTTCCGGCGGCGGCAAGGACGACCACCCGAAGGACACCGGCGGCAATGCCGGTTCGGGCGGCGGCAAGGATGGCTATCACGACCAGCACCAGCAGGGCGTGCATGCCGAGGCTACCGTCGGCTCCGACCATGTGACCACCACGACCACCACCACGACCGTGGGCGGCAACGGCTCCGAATATGGTGACGGTAGCGGCGTGCTGGCCATCCATGCCACCGCGGCCAACGGCGGCAATCCGCACGAGGCCCATGGCTACGACGTCTATGTGAACGGCAACCTGGTGGGCCACGGCGAGGCGGGTGACACTACCCAACTAACTGGCGTTACCCTCCATGACGGCGACAAGCTTACCGTCATGGGCCAGAACGGCACCAACGTAACCATCGATGGCATCACTGTGAACGGCCACGAGGTGGACGTGGGCAGTGGTATCAAGGACGGCGGCGCCCAGGTGGACAGCACCCACGATACCGCCACCCTGCACAACGGCAGTGTCAGCTTCACCTTGGACGACGGCAATTTCGGCGCCCAGACGGTCACCACGACGACCACCACCCACACCCAAAATCTGCATCTCGACCTCACCGGTGACGAGACCCAGGCGGGTGGCGTGCAGCTGTCGGGCTTCCACAGTGGCGATGTCATCCATGACAGCACCAATACCTGGACCGCCGACGCCCATGGCTCGATCACCGTCAGTGAAAGCCAGTTGGACGGCATGACCTCGAAGGGTGAGGTCAGCCACGACTTCACCGTTACCAGCACGCAAGGGGCCGAGGGCAGCATCACCGCCACGACCATGACCCACGACGGCGGCGGCACCCTGTATGGTGCCGACGGCGGCGAACACCTGATGGGCCACGCTGGTAATGACGTGATCATCGGCGGTTCGGGTAACGACGTCATCCATGGCGGTGGCGGCAACGACATGCTGGTCGGCGGCGATGGGTCGGATACCTTCCTGTTCGACTTCGGTACCGGCCATGACGTGGTGCACGGCGGCGTCGGTGGTGGTTGGACCGATACCGTGGACCTGACCCACGTGGAGGCGGGCGCCACCATCAACATCCACATGAACGGCACCGACGGAGCCAGCGGCCAGGACTGGACCGTCCATGCGGACAACGCCACCCACGGCACCATTGACCTGGGCCACGACAAGGATGGCACGGCGGTTATCCACCACGCCGACAACTCCACCGAGACCGTTGACTTCCACAGCCTCGAGCAGGTGAAGTACTAAGGTTTCGGACGCCTACGGACCCGCGCCCTCGGGCGCGGGTCTTTTTTTATCGGGGGGAGTATGGACGCCATTTCGGTGGGCGGCCTGGTGGTGCGGGAGCTGGTGGTGGAGGGCGGTTTCTCCCAGGTCTGGCGCGCCTGGGATCCGCTGCTGGAACGGGACATGGCGGTCAAGGTGTTCCGCCTGGATGACGCCAAGGCGGCCGAGCTGCCTATCCCGCGCGAGGCGTGGCGCCGCCGTTTCATCGCCGAGGCGCGGCTGCTGGCCGGTCTGGACCACCCCAATCTGGTGCGGGTGATGGGGTTCGGGCAGCTCGACGATGGCTCGCCCTACATGCTGATGCCCTATTACGTGGCCAACCTGCGGCGCGAGATCGGCAGCGACGCCATCGCCCCCGACGAGATCGAGAATTTGCCGCCGTTGCAGCGCCCGCGCCCGGTGGCACCCCGGCGGGCGACCGAGATTCTGCGGCAGACCTGCCTGGGGCTGGCGGTGCTGCACGCGCGCGGTTGCGTGCATCGTGACGTCAAGCCCACCAACCTGCTGACCACCGAACGGGAAGGCGGCGACGTCAGGCTGTGCGATCTGGGCATGGCCAAGGCCGCGGGCGAGGAGCCGCTGCCGCCGGGCGTGTGGATCGGCACCCCCGACTACGCCGCGCCCGAGCAGATGGCCGCCGCCGTCAACGCGACCGACCGGGCGGACGTGTATTCGGTCGGGGTGCTGGGCTGGCGCCTGCTCACCGGCCGTTTGCCGCTGCCGGACGATCCGCCCGCCGGTGCCATGGCGGGCATCCCGCCGGCGCTCGCCCCGGTGCTGGACGCCGCCCGGGCGCCGCAGCCAGAGCGGCGGCCGACCGCCTTGCAAATGGCGGCGGTGTTATCGTCGGTGGAGGTGTAACGCGGCGGTCACGCCGGCCGGGAAACGTGGTAACTTGGGCGCGTTTGCGACCGTGGGGGTCGACGGGGAGGGGATGGGATGGAGCGGATCGGGAAGTATGTGATTCATAAAACGGCGGTCACCAGCGGCTATGCGCGGGTGTTCTTTTGCCACGATCCCGATCTGCAGGTGCCGGTGGCGGTCAAGCTGTTCACGGTGAAGGCTGGACAGGAAGGCCCGCTCAGCCCGGCCCAGTGGCTGGCCCGCTTCCAGGCCGAGGCGCGCGCGCTGGCGGCCTTCGACCATCCGCACATCGTCGCCGTCAAGGCCATGGAGGGGGTGGACGGCCACCCTTATTTCGTCATGCCCTACCAGGGCGCCCACCTGGCCTACGAGATGGGCAAGGATGTAGTGCGCGAGGGGGCTCCGAACGTGGACATTCCCCGCCGTCTGGCTCTGCCGCGCGCCCTTGTGCTGCTGCGCCAGCTGGCTTCGGCGCTGGGTGCCCTGCACCGGCGCGGCATGGTGCACCGGGCGGTGAAGCCGTCCAACATCCTGCTCACCACCCGCGAGAACGGCCAAGCCAAGCTGGCCGATTTCAGCATGGTCAAGCTGCCCGAGCGCAACCCGCCGCTGCCCGACCACTGGCTGGGCAGCACCGACTACTGCGCCCCCGAGCAGCGGGAGAACGCCTCCGGCGTCGGCCCCGAGGCGGACGTCTATTCCCTGGGCGTGCTGGCCTACCGCATGCTGACCGGCGGCCTGCCCGATTTGTCCCAGGGCGCGGTGGAGCTGCCCGAGGGCATGCCGCCGGAGTTGGCCGCCTTGGTGCGCCAATCCACCGACCCCGATCCGGCCGGCCGTCCCGCCCATGGCGGCGTGGTCCTTCAAGCGTTGGGAGCCGTGACGGTGGAGCCGTCGGCGCGCAAGCCGGTGGTTCAGGTGGTCCAGGTCGCCCAGGCCCGCCGCTCCGCTCGCCAACCTGTCGAGGCGTGACAGCCGCGCCGGCTGATCTCTTGCGTCCGTCCGCCGGCTCGGCCATGCTTCCGGCCATGTCCGAACTCATCTCCGCGAACCTTCCCCGCGTCGCCCTGGTCACGGGAGCCGGCCGCCGCATCGGCCGGGCCATAGCCCTGGATCTGGCGGCCTGCGGTTTCGACGTGGCGGTCCACTGCTCCGGCTCGGTGGCCGAGGCCGAGGCGGTCGCCGCCGATATCCGCGCCATGGGCCGCCGGGCCGAGGTGCTGGTGGCCGACCTGGCCGACGAAAGCCAGGCCGAAACCCTGGTGGAGCGAGCCGAGGCGGTGCTGGGCGCGCCGGGGCTGCTGGTCAACAGCGCCTCCACCTTCGAGCGTGACGAGGCGCTGACCGCCACCCGCGCCAGCTGGGACTTCCACATGGAGGTCAACCTGCGTGCCCCCTTCGTACTGACCCAGGCCTTCGCCCGCCGGCTGCCCGCCGTGGCCGAGGGGCTGGTGGTCAACATGCTGGATCAGCGCGTCTGGAACCTGACCCCCCATTTCACCACCTACACCGTCAGCAAGGCGGGGCTGTGGACACTGACCCAGACGCTCGCCCTGGCTTTGGCGCCGCGCATTCGCGTCGTCGGCATCGGGCCCGGTCCGGCGTTGCCCAGCGCCCGTCAGACGGCAGAGCAATTCGCTGCCCAATGCGCGGGCACTCCGCTGAAGGTCGGCACCGGCCCGGCCGAAATCTGCCAGGCTGTGCGCTTTGCCCTGGCCGCGCGCTCGTTCACCGGGCAAATGATCGCGCTGGACGGCGGCCAACATCTGCAATGGGCGCCGGGTGGGGCTCCTCCCCAAGAGTAAGGTGGGATTCCTCTGACGTTCGTTGTGCTCTGCGGTATAGGCCCTTGGGAAGACGCGCGAATCCGCGATTCCGCCAAGTTTTGCACAGGAATTCGGCGGCCGGCGGCCTTACCGAAGATGGCGGCCCTGTCCAGTAAAAAACCTCATTTTTTACAACATGTTTACTCTTGACTAATGTTAAGTAGTTGAAATCAAACGATTTTGTGTTTTTGCATAGAAAATGGGCAAACACCTGGAACCCCTGGAGTCGCTAGGGGGAGGGGAAACGCCCCCCAATTTGCCAACAGACTTATCCACAGGAATCGTGGATATTCCCCTGGCTGCCCGACCTAGGCTGCCATCCGCCGGACTGCCCCCTTTGACGTACGACAATTGTTACCCATGACCGCCACGCCCGAGATCGCCCAGACCACCGACCGTATCGATGCCGACGACGCCCAGGCCCGCCCGCTGGCCGCCGGCGTGGGGGTGATTGTCCAGGTGCTGGAGACCATGCCGGCCAGCCCGGGCGTCTATCGCATGATGAACGCCAAGGGCGACCCGCTGTACGTGGGCAAGGCCAAGAACCTCAAGAAGCGGGTGGTGGCCTATACCAAGCCCGAGCGCCAGACGCTGCGCATCCAGCGCATGATCGCCGAGACCGCCTCCATGGAGGTGATCACCACCCACACCGAGGTGGAGGCGTTGCTGCTGGAAAGCAACCTGATCAAGAAGCTGGCGCCCCGCTACAACATCCTGCTCAAGGACGACAAGTCCTTCCCCTACATCCTGGTCACCGGCGACCACGACTGGCCGCAGATCGTCAAGCATCGCGGAGCCCGCACCCGCGTGGGCGAGTATTTCGGCCCCTTCGCCTCGGCCGGTGCGGTGAACCAGACCCTGTCGGCATTGCAGCGCGCGTTCCTGCTGCGCTCGTGCTCGGATT
>DATJKV010000384.1:0-10597 GCA_035491155.1 Magnetospirillum sp.
GATCGCCCACTGGCGCCGCAAGAACGTGGATGTGCGCATGGGACTGGTGCTGCTGATCGGCGGCGTGGCCGGCTCCTCCATCGGCGTCGCCTTGTTTGGCTACCTGAAGGGTTTGGGCCAGATCGACCTGGTCATCGCCCTTTGCTACGTCATCTTCCTGGGCTTCATCGGCCTGACCATGGGCTGGGAATCGGTGGCGACCATCCGCAAGGGCGCCAGTTCAGTGATCCCGCGCAAGCGGCACCGTCACCCCTGGCCGGGCCTGCCGCTGAAGATGCGCTTTCCTCGCTCGGGCCTCTACATCAGCGTGCTCATGCCGCTGGGGGTGGGCCTGTTCGGCGGCGTGCTGTCGGCGCTGATGGGCGTAGGCGGCGGCTTCGTCATGGTGCCGCTGATGATCTACGTGCTGGAGATGCCGACCACCGTGGTGGTGGGAACCTCGCTGTTCCAGATCATCTTCGTCACCGCCAACGTCACCTTCCTTCAGGCCATGCACACCCAGACGGTGGACGCGGTGCTGATGGTGACGCTGCTGGTGGGCGGCGTGGTCGGCGCCCAGATGGGCGCCCGCTTCGGAGCCCGCCTGCGCGCCGAGCAGTTGCGCCTGTTGCTGGCGCTGATCGTGCTGGCCGTGTGTGTCCGCCTGGGTCTGGACCTGGTATTGACCCCGGGCGATACCTTCAGCCTCGACGCCGCCCTCGGCGGCTGATCCTTAAACCGTTGGGCCGCCGGCAGCCTTCCAGCCGAAAATGCCGCCTTCCAGCCGGTGGATCTCGCCGCCATAGCCCAGTTGCATGGCCCGCTCGGCCGCAGTGCCGCACCGCACACCCGACCGGCAATGAAAGACAAGCTTCTTGCCCTCCGGCACCGGGGGCAACTGGGCCGGGTCGAAGGTGGACAGCGGCAGGTTGACCGCACCGGGGATCGCCTCCGCCGCATGCTCGTTCGGCTCCCGCACGTCAATCAGCACCACCTGCCCGGAATCGACCCAGGTCTTGACCTCGGCCGCAGGGACCAGGTGAATGCGGCTCTCGGCGCGATCTCCGAAGAAACTAAAAGCCATGAGGGAGCGATCCATCCAAAGGTTGAGATTCCGCTAATGTAACCCGGCCATTCCGCCTTTCAAGAGCCAACTACCCCCTTTTTGCAAATCGTTCGCGCTTTCATCTCCGCTTAAGCGCCGCGCCCGAATTTGGAGTTCCCCCAAACGGGGGCAATCCCAAAACGGAGGCGGGCATGCGGACTGTATGGTCGTCGCTCATCGCCCTGGCGACAGCCGGGGCGCTGGTCGGCTGCGGCGGCGGCGGCGGAGGTGGTGGTGGTGGTGGTGGGAGTGGAGGCGGCGGCGGGAGTGGTGGCGGCGGTGTGGGTGGATCGGACACCAGCCGCAATGGTGCGCCCATCGTCTCCAACAATCGAATCGGCAACGGCGACCTCGGCACCGAGGCCGCCCGCAATTACGAGCTCAACCAGGTGGGCGCGCTCGGCCCCAACGTGGCGGGCAAGACCGGCGCCGGCATCAAGGTCGGCATCATCGACACCGGCATCGACCTCAACCATCCCGACTTCGCCGGCGCCATCGATGCAGCCAGCACCGACATCATTTCCGGCGCCGCCGCCAACGTGCAGGATCAGGCGGGCCACGGCACCGCCGTCGCCAGCATCATCGGCGCCCGCGCCGACGGCTACGACGTACGCGGCATCGCGCCCGGCTCGACCCTGCTCGCCGTGCGTTCGGAAAGCTCATGCTCGTCCGGGTCCGGCTGCACGTTCTACAACTCGGACTTGGCAAGGGCGACCGACTACGCCAACGCTCACGGCGCCAAGATCATCAACTACAGCCTGGGCGGCAACGGCGTCGATCCCGACTGGCAGGCGGCCATGACCCGCTTCCTGACCCCGGGCACCCTGGCCGACGGCGTCACCCCGGATCCGGCCAAGGAGCACATCATCGTCGCCGCCGCCGGCAACAGCGGCGGGGCCAACCCGCTGGACCCGGCCGCCTGGCTGGCAGCCAACGGCCAGGGGCGCGGCATCGCGGTGGGTGCGGTGGACAGCACCGGGACCCTGGCAGCCTTCTCCAACAAGGCGGGCACCGCCAAGGACCACTATCTGGTGGCCTCGGGCGTCAACGTGGTCGTCGACAAGCTGGGCGGCGGCGTCACCACCGCCAATGGCACCTCGTTTGCCACCCCGGCGGTGACCGGCGCGGCGGCAGTGGTGTGGGGCGCCTCGCCCTTCCTCACCGGCAAGCAGGTGGTAGACATCCTGCTGAACTCGGCCACCGATTTGGGCGTGCCCGGCGTGGACGACGTCTACGGCCACGGTCTGCTCAACCTCAACGCCGCGCTTCAGCCTGTAGGCGGCACCAGCATTCCCACCGGCACTACGGTCAGTTCGGGCGGCGCTCAGGTGACCTCAACCTCGCTCAGCCTGGGCAATGCCTTCGGCAACGCCATGAACCGGGGGAGCGCGCTGTCCCAGGCCATCGTGCTGGACGCCTATGGCCGCCCGTTCCACATGGACCTGTCCGGCACCGTCCAGCCGCGGCCCAAATCGGACCCGCTGGGGTCCTGGCTGGGCCCCACGACCGAGGCCGTGACCACCACCCGTTTCGGCCAGAACGGCTCGCTGACCCTGGCCACGCCTTATGACGACCTGCCCGACCCTATCAAGGAGCGCCCCGGAGACGACAAGTCCCAGCCGCATTTCGCCTTGTCCACCGAGGTGGCTGGCACCCGGCTTGGGCTGGCGCGCGGCTTCGGCCTGGACGAGATGACCGGTCTCAACGCGGCGGCAACCGATCTGGTCAGCCCTGGCCTCACCGGAAACGCGCTGTCCTCGCCCTACCTTGCCTTGTCCGGCAGCGGCACGGCCGTGTCTGCGGGACGCGACATCAGCGACGGCCTGACGATGAATTTCGGCTATGGCGAGGATGGCGGCCGCTTTTCCTCTGCCGACGACCTCGAGCCCAGCCGCAAGGCCGCCCTGGCCGAGTTGACCAAACAGTTCCGGAACGGCAGCGTGCTGGGCGCCCAGTTGGGCAATCTGACCGAGGCCGGCGGCCCGCTCGCCTCCAGCGCAGGCGGCGCCTTCGGCTTCGACAAGCCGGCCGACACCGTGTTCCTGGGCTTCTTCGGCGCCACCCCGGTGAGCGGCAAGATCAGCCTGTTCGGCCGCGCCGGCATGGGGTGGACCGACGGAAAGTCGCTGAATTCCGGCCTGATGCGCGATGTCGGCACCGTCACCAGCCAATCCTTCGCCCTGGGCGCCACCGTCCGCGACGTGGGATTGGACGATGACAACATCACCTTCTCCACCTCCAAGCCGCTTCGCGTCAACTCGGGCTCCGGCATCATGGCGGTTCCGGTGGGACGCACCCTGGACGGCACCATCCTGACCCAGGAGCAGCGGGTCAAGCTGTCGCCGACCGGCTCGGAGACCGACTTCGAGCTATCCTGGACCATCCCCACGGGTGAGCGGCAACACCTGATCGTAGGCGGCCTCATGGCGCTGGAGCCCGGCCACGATGCGAGTGCGGGCCCCGCCTTCGCCACTGGGGCGAAATACCGTCTGACATGGTGACGGATCGGCGACGGTCTGGCATCCTTCTCTACCAAATGTCTAGGGGAGGGATGTTTCGATGGGCCGGACCTTCGCCGAGGCCACCCGTTCCTATGAGAACTGGATGGCGAGCCGCTTCACGCCGGACGCAAAGGGGCTCGCCTACAGGCGCGAGGCGCTGACCGCCGACGCCTTCTCCTTCCTGCGCGGCACCTTCTTCTGGTGGCTGGTGCGCTGGGACGAACTGATGCCCGAAGCGGTGCGCAACAGCCCCGCCTTCCTGGCCGTGGGCGACCTGCACCTGGAGAATTTTGGCACCTGGCGCGACGCCGAGGGCCGGCTGGTCTGGGGCATCAACGACTTCGACGAAGCCCACACCTTTCCCGTCACCATGGACTTGGTCCGCCTAGCCTCCAGCATCCTGCTGGCCATCGACGCGGGCCACCTGCATCTGGAGCACCGCGCCGCCTGTGCCTCGCTGCTGGAGGGCTATCACGCCAACCTGATCAAGCCAGCCGGCCACCCCGTCATCCTGGAGAGCGAGGCCGCCTGGCTGAACCCGGCCGCCACCCTGCATTGGTCCGAGACCGCCCATTACTGGCACAAGGAGTTCGGCTCGCTGTCCGCCGCGCACGGCATGGACGATCTCAAGGCGCTGCTGGCCGATTGCATGCCGGAAGGCATCCCCATCGAAGAGTTCCTCGACCGCGGTACCGCCGGCAAGGGCTCGCTCGGGCGACCGCGCGCGGTTGCTTTGGGGGAATGGCGCGGCGGCCCGGTAGCGCGCGAGGGCAAGCGGGCGCTGCCCTCGGCGGCGGTGTGGCATGCCGGCGGCCTCGCCACCGAGGACGCGACCATGGACTACCAGTTGATCCTGGCCTCGGCTTTCCGCTCGCCCGACCCCTGCCTGCGGCTGACCGGCGACTGGGTGATCCGGCGCCTCTCGCCGGAAAGCCACAAGGTAGCCATCGACCAGTTGCGCGATTCCGTCAAGGCCGAGGCACTGGTGCGCTGGATGGGCTGGGAGGTGGCCAACATCCATCGCGGCCAGGCGGGCCGCCACGACATCGAGGACGGGCTGGCCGCCCTGCCCGCCGGCTGGCTGTTCGACTGCGCCCGCACCATGGCCGAAGCCACCACCGCCGATTGGAAGGCGTTCAAATAGGTCCCCCACGCGAGCGGAAGCGATACTCTCACGCGATCTCTTTCGCCTAGGGGTATTGGAACCCTAAGGGGGCATCCCCAAACATAATAATGATTATCAGCAGCCCCGACCCCCACCGTCGGCGGCTGCGAACGCGTTGTTTGGTCTGGGACGTCCTCAGGGAGGCAGACGCATGCAGCGGTTATTCCGGGCAGTGGCATGGGGCGCCATGGCGCTTGCCACCACATGTGCCCAGGCGTGGGCGGACGAGCCGCTGCCCTGGGCCATCGGCTTCCAGAAGGGCGCTTCGCCCACCATGGAGCGCATCACCACCCTTTCCACCATTATCAACGGCGTCATCGTCGTCATCGTCATCTTCGTCACCGCCCTCGTGGGCTGGTGCATCTGGCGCTACAACGAAAAGCGCAACCCCGTTCCCGCCACCTGGTCGCACAACACCAAGCTGGAGATCGCCTGGACCGCCATCCCGGCGCTGATCCTGGTGCTGATCGCCATCCCGTCCTTCCGCCTGCTCTATTTCATGGACCGGGTGCAGGACGCCGACATGACCCTGAAGATCACCGGGCACCAGTGGTACTGGAGCTACGAGTATCCGGATTCGGGCCTGAAGTTCGACGCCATGCTGGTGCAGGACAGCGACCTCAAGCCCGGCCAGCGCCGCCTGCTCACCACCGACACCGAGGTGGTGCTGCCGGCCGGCGTGCCCATCCGCATCCAGATAACCGCCGACGACGTCATCCATTCCTGGGCGGTGCCCGCCTTCGGCATCAAGACCGACGCGGTGCCCGGCCGTCTGAACGAGACCTGGGTGAAGATCAACGGACCCGGCATCTATTACGGCCAGTGCTCGGAACTGTGCGGCGTCAACCACGGCTTCATGCCGATCATGGTGCGCGCGGTGCCGCCAGAGCAGTTCCACGCTTGGCTGGAGGACGCCAAGACCAAGTTCGCCGCCCAGAGCCAACCGGCCCTAGAGCGCGATGACATTAGGTCGGCGCAGGCATGCGCCGCCCCAACGTCTGAGTCACCCTCTAATTTGTTGAATAGAGACGGATTCACCTCACAGGCCGGATCGCGAAGCGATACGACCTGTGAGCATCCGGCTCTAGCCGCCGCCGAGAAATAGGGGAGATCAGATCATGGCCCTCGCTCCCGCCGCCGCCCACCCCCACCACGAGGCGCCCCACGGCTGGCGCCGCTGGCTGTTCTCCACCAATCACAAGGACATCGGCTCGCTGTACCTGATCTTCTCGGTAATCACCGGACTGCTCGGCGGCGCCATGTCGGTGCTGATCCGCATGGAATTGCAGGACCCCGGCATCCAGTACCTGAACGGAGACTTTCAGCTCTACAACGTCATCCTGACCGCCCACGGCGTCACCATGGTGTTCTTCGTGGTGATGCCGGCACTGATCGGCGGGTTCGGCAACTGGTTCGTGCCGCTGATGATCGGGGCGCCCGACATGGCGTTCCCGCGCATGAACAACATCAGCTTCTGGCTTTTGCCGCCGGCCTACGCCCTGCTGCTGATCTCGGCCTTCACGGGGGCCGGGCCGGGCACCGGTTGGACGCTGTACCCGCCCCTGTCGGTCAGCGGCCACCCCGACGCGGCGGTGGACTACGCCATCCTGTCGCTGCACCTGGCCGGCATCTCGTCCATCCTGGGCGCCATTAATTTCATCACCACCATCGTCAACATGCGCGCACCCGGCTTGACCTTTCACCGCATGCCGCTGTTCGTGTGGTCCATGCTGGTGACCGCCATCCTGCTGCTGCTGGCGGTGCCGGTGCTGGCCGGCGCGCTGACCATGGTGCTGACCGACCGTAATTTCGGCACCGGCTTCTTCAACCCGGCCAATGGCGGCGACCCGGTGCTGTACCAGCACCTGTTCTGGTTCTTCGGCCACCCCGAAGTCTACATCATGATCCTGCCGGCATTCGGCATCATCAGCCACGTCGTCTCGACGTTCTCGAAGAAGCCGGTGTTCGGCTATATCGGCATGGCCTACGCCATGGTGGGCATCGCCACCATCGGCTTCGTGGTGTGGGCCCACCACATGTTCACCGTCGGCCTGAACGTGAACACCCGGGCCTATTTCACCGCCGCCACCATGATCATCGCGGTGCCCACCGGCATCAAGGTGTTCAGCTGGATCGCCACCATGTGGGGCGGTTCCATCGAGTTCAAGACGCCCATGCTGTGGGCCACCGGCTTCATCTTCCTGTTCACCATGGGCGGCGTCACCGGCGTCGTGCTGGCCAACTCGCCGGTGGACGTGGTGTTGCAGGACACCTACTACGTGGTCGCGCACTTCCACTACGTGCTGTCGCTGGGCGCGGTGTTCGCCATCTTCGCCGGCTTCTATTACTGGATCGGCAAAATGAGCGGCCGCCAGTACCCCGAGACCCTGGGCAAGATCCATTTCTGGCTTACCTTCGTCGGCGTCAACCTGACCTTCTTCCCCCAGCACTTCCTGGGCGTGGCCGGCATGCCGCGGCGCATCCCCGACTATCCGGACGCCTTCCACGGCTGGAACTTCGTCAGTTCGATCGGCGCCTATATCAGCTTCGCCGCCACCCTGTTCTTCCTGTTCGTGTGCTGGCGCACCTTCTTCGCCGGCGCCAAGGCGGCGGCCAACCCGTGGGGCGTGGGGGCGACCACGCTGGAATGGACGGTAAGCAGTCCGCCGCCCCTGCACAGCTTCGAGACCCTGCCCCGCTTCAGCCAACCGGCGGAATAGACGGCCATGCCCCCAACCCCCGCCCCACCGTCACCAGCCCGCCGCAACCGCGTGGTCGTGCTCGTTTCGCTGATGGCTCTGGCCTTCATGGTCGGGCTGGTGGTGGCATCGGTGCCGCTGTACCAGCTGTTCTGCCGCGTCACCGGCTATGGCGGGGCGACGCGGGTGGCGGCGGCGGCGCCCGGCATGGTGGGGCGCCCGGTAACCGTGCGCTTCGACGCTTCGGTGACCAAAGGCATGCCATGGAAGTTCGAACCGGTCCAACGCCAGATCACCACCCGTCTGGGCGAGGAGGTGTTGGCGGTCTTCCGCGCGACCAATACCGGGCACGAGCCCATCGTCGGCACCGCCACCTTCAACGTCACCCCCGACAAGGCCGGGCGCTACTTCAACAAGATCGCCTGCTTCTGCTTCTCGGAGCAGCGGCTTGAACCGGGCGAAACCGTCGAGATGCCGGTCACCTTCTTCGTCGACCCGGCCATCGCCGAGGACCCCGACGCCAACGAAGTGAACACTATCACGCTGTCCTACACCTTCTTCCGCAAGAAGCCCGAGCGGCAAGCCACCGACGAAAGGCAGGGACCGTCATGAGCAACGACCACGCGCCGGCCGCGCATCCCTATCACCTGGTCAACCCCAGCCCATGGCCGCTGATGGGGGCGGTGGCGGCCTTCGTTACCGCCTACGGTGCCGTCACCTACTTCCACGACCGGCACAACCCGTGGATACTTCTCGCCGGCTTCGTGCTGGTGCTGGCTACCATGGCCCTGTGGTGGCGCGACGTCATCCACGAGGCCCAGGTCGAGCACGTCCACACCGAAGTGGTGCGCCACGGGCTCCGGGTCGGCATGGTGCTGTTCATCGCCTCCGAAGTGATGTTCTTCGCCGCCTTCTTCTGGGCCTTCTTCAACGCGGCAATCGGCGTCAACCCGTCGGTGACGGAATGGCCCCCGCATGGCATCCAGCCCATGCATACCTGGTCCATTCCCTTCATCAACACGCTGATTCTGCTGAGTTCGGGCTATGCGGTGCACCGGGCGGAGCTCGGGCTGAAGGTGGGCCACCGCAACATGCTGAAGCTTGGCCTAGCCATCGGCATCGTGCTGGGCGTCACCTTCCTATCCCTGCAGATCTACGAGTACGGCGAGGCGGCCTTCGGCTTCACCCAGGGCGTCTATCCCACGGTGTTCTACATGGCCACCGGCTTCCACGGCTTCCACGTCTTCGTCGGCGTGTGCTTCCTGACGGTCTGCCTGTTGCGCGCCTTGCGCGGCGATTTCACCCCCCAGCAGCACGTTGGCTTCAACGCCGCCGCTTGGTACTGGCACTTCGTCGACGTGGTCTGGCTGTTCCTGTTCACCTGGGTGTACTGGTGGGGAAACAGCTGATCGCCTTCGTTTCCTCACCGCATGAAACTGTTGGCCGAGCCGCCCGAGTGACTGAGCCCCATGGTCAGGTGCAGGTCGCGTTCGGTGACCGGGCACGAGCGGCCGTCTCCGCTAAGGCGGCCGCCCAGCGGCTGGACGATGGCGTTGACCATGCAAGTCTGCCCGCAGGCCTCGCGGCAGATCACAATCTGGTTGTCCCAGGTTTCCCAGGCGCCCAGATCCACGAAACCGTGCATGCGCCTGACGTCGTCAGGGGAATAGGTGCCCGAGACCGCGCGGGGATATTCGGCCAGCATGCGCTCGCGGGTTACGTCCGAGCACCCGCAATTGGCGATCAGGCCGATGAAGCGGCCGATGCGGTTGGGCGCGGCAGGCTGGTCGGGAGCGGGGAAGCTGCACGAAGTAACCACGAGCGCCAACGTCACAATGCGCAACGGCGTCATGGCAGGACCTCCTATTCGCTATTCGGTGTCGCTCCAGCCCTCGGTCAGATGCAATCCGCCTTCGGTGAGCGCGCAAGGAGCGCCGTTACCTAGCGGGCGCCCACCCAGGGGCAGCACCACTGCATTGACGGCGCATGTCTGAGAACACACCTCGGCGCAGATCGGCACCTGGTTGCTGAAATTTTCCCGCCCACCTACTTCGATGAAGCCGCGTATACGGTTGATGTCGCCAGCCGAGTAGGCGGAAACGGCGCGGGGATACTCGGCCATCATGCGGTCGAGCGACACGTCCGAGCAGCCGCAATGGGCCACCAGCCCCATGAAGCGGCCGAGCCGCTCGGGCGAGGCCGGGCGGTCGGGAGCGGTGCAGGCGGACAACACCAGGAGAAACGCAAGCGGAAGAACCCGGTTCATCGGCGCCTCCGTCAGTAGGGGCAACCGTCTTGCCCGCAATGGCCCAGCTTGGCCGAGCGATAGGTGTGGCAGCGCGGGCATTTCACCAAATCCTGCACGCTCTCGCCGTTCTCAACCGGCTGAAAGCGCGGCTTGTCTTCGCGTTGCGGCCGCTTGGCCGCCGCGCGCTGGCGCAGCTCGGCGACGCGCTGGAGGTACTTGAAACCGAACCAGACGATGGCGATGACCGCGACGGTCAGCAGGAACTTGGCGAACATGGGGGGAGTGTGGCCCCTGGGGTGGGACGGGTCAAGGGCTACAGCCCCCACCGCCCCCACGCCATGCGTTCCTCGACGGCGGCCAGAAGGTCGGGCGCCAAGCTGCGCGGGCTGAACCAGCGGGCCCAAGGCGGGCGGCGCTGGCCGACCAGACGCAGGAGCACCTTTTCGCCGTAGCGGGCACGCATGGTGGAACGCAGGTCGCCGAGGGAATCCACCAGCCCGAGCGCCAGCGCCTGGCGGCCGGTCCAGATGTCGCCGTTGAACAGCGCGTTCTCGTCACCCTCCAGCTTACGCCCCCGGCGCTCGCGCACCCACTCCTTGAAGCCTTCGTGGATGTCGGCCTGCAAGGCCTCCAGCCGCTCCACGTCCTCGGGCCGCTCGGGCATGAAGGGATCGAGCATGCGCTTGCGCTCGCCCTGGGTATGGACGCGACGTTCGATGCCCAGCTTGGTGATGGCCTCGGTAAAGCCGAATCCGGCCGACACAACGCCGATGGAGCCGACGATGGAAGCCGCGTCGGCGATGATCTCGTCCGCCGCCGCCGCCAACCAATAGCCGCCGGACGCCGCCACGTCCTCGACGAAGGCGATGACCGGCACCTTCTTTTCCTCGGCGTGCTGCC